>JAGGSA010000070.1 GCA_021159325.1 Methanomicrobia archaeon
ATTTTACTCAGTTGCTGTCTCTTCCCCACCAAACAGGAAAATGTAAGAATGATCTCTCGCCTCATGGGCAGGGGCAAAACTATGACAAAAACAGGTGAGGTATGGGAAGGAGATCTTGGTGTTATGTTCACACACAAGAAAAAGTTATATCTGCTGATCGGAGACACAATTGGCTCTGAAATATTTTCTCCCAATACTATTGCTTATACAGAGGATCGCAATGCCAAAGATGGGCTTGATTTCACATGGATGACCAAAAATGACGGCAGTCCGAAGGAGTTTTTCCCAATAATTCATCCCGATTCAACAGTTCCAGCAGGTGCCATAAGTGTCAATGGGATTATTTATGTATTCATGATGGATGTAACTCACTGGGGAGATAAGACAGACCCTGTAACTCATGCCCGCTCGATCCTCATAAAATCAGAGGACGATGGCAAAACTTTTTCTTCTGTCTGGAAAGGCAAAGTAGATAGTAAATTTGTGAATATTTCTCCTATAATATCTGCTCACCCCTTCGATCCGGACAAAAAAGCTCTTTTTCTTGTAGCTTCCGGTCCATATAGAAATTCCCCCATTTATCTTGCGTTTACAGATATAGATAAGATTGAGAAAAAAGAGAGTTATCTCTATTTCACTGGGATCAAGAACAATTTACCCCAATGGAGTAAGAACATAAATGATGCTATTCCAGTAGTTAAAGGAGTTAAAGTAGGTGAGCTTTCAGTCCAGTGGAATAGCTATCTGAACCAGTGGCTTCTCGCTTACTTTGATTATACTCATGGTAGTAGGATGTATTTTAGAAAGGCACCTCATCCGTGGGGTCCATGGTCGATCCTGTGTTAGTTTTCAGCGGATCCGAAAAGTATGATTGGTATAAAACAGAACAGACGAGAAAAGGGCCTGTAGATTGGGGAGGACCCTATGGGGGATACCTACTGCCAGAATCAGGTAGAATTGTTTATTTTACTCTATCCTTGTGGATTCCATATTCAATATTTCTTATGGAAGCGGACTTGCAGGAAATCTTTGGGGAAGAAAATGATTAACATGAAAGTTGGGCAACTGTTTCCATTCTACTTTACCTTTTGCTTATACCAAATAAGATCAATAAAGTTTTTATAATATTAGAATAATACTAATCATGGAGAAAAATTTAGTACTCTTAAGTATAATAGCGACCGCCATTATCTCGACTGCTGCTATAGTATCATTGATTGATTTTCAAGATGGAACTAAAGAAAAAGGTTTTCTAGAAGGAACAGTAACATTTATAGGAACTCCATGTTCTGAAAAGATAAATCATTCGGTTCCTCCGTGTGATGGAATATATCCAAATTATGAAGTCATTGTGTATAAAACTGATGGCAAAACAATAGTTGCCAAAACTATTTCTGATGAAAACGGAAATTATAAAATATCATTAAAACCTGGAGATTATATTATTTATACGCAAAATGGGCCTTTTAAAGATGATGTAGAAATCAATCGGATGACAATATTAAATGGAAAAATCACAAAATTAGATTTAATAATTGATACAGGAATAAGATAATTAACTTAGTTTCAATGCCAGCATATATGTGATCTCTCAGTTGATCTCATGGAACTTCAGCAAAACTGAGTCAACACTTTGATGTAGGTAAAATCTACATCCTTTTGTCTGCGGGTTCGCAGTGCAACTGCAGCATCGTAAGAACTGGTGACTTCAGCGAAGCTGAATGTCGCCCAACGCGTGCACTGGGTTCGCAGTGCAACCGAAACTTTTTTATAGTGACACATTTTATTACACGTGTAGTCATCCTATATGGCCAAGCAGTGTGGGGCCTATAGCGAGTGATATGAATACACACAACCTGGATATAATAGTGTTGCGGCAAAGAAACTTTTTTCAGAGATGTTCAGGTTATAATAAAGAACCTGGGTGGTATGCGTGGTAGCTTCATCTAAAGAGATCAGGAAGATCCTCAAGGATCTTCAAGCATCCACGCCAGATATCGAAGCATCAGCGTTAGTAAGTATAGATGGAGCGATAATCGCCTCTGAACTGCCTCCTGAGATTGAAGAGACCAAAATAAGTGCTGTAACAATTGCTATGGTGTTTTTAGGAGAAAAAAGTACGAAGAATCTGGCAGGAGGAGAACTGAAGCAGATGTATGTAAAGGGGGAGAATGGCCATATTCTTTTAACGTCCATAGGAAAAAAAATAATGTTCATCGGAAAAATACGAGAAAATGCAAAGATGAGATCAGTATTTTTGAATCTGAAGAAAACAGAGGAAAAATTGGCAGAGATAGCAAAACGAGAGGCATTATATGATAAAGATAGCTTTTCAGATGATTATTTCTCTAATAAAAAAACAAAAAATCTCGATAGAAACGCTTTATTGAAGAAATATAAAATAAAATTACCTTCAGACGAGATGATACTGAAAATTTTGGAAAATAGCGGTATAAACTATAAGGATATACGCAGATCCAAACAATGATCCTTTCCTTGCAGGAGGAGTATTGATGAGTAGTCTTTATAAAACAAAAGATTTCAGTTATATCATGGAAGAAAAAATAAAAGAAGTTCTGAAAGAAGTGAGACCCTCGTTAAGAAGCGATGGAGGAGACGTGGAGTTTGTAAAATACGATAAGGGAGTTGTAGAGCTCAGGCTCAAAGGTGCATGCGCAGGATGCCCCCTCTCCCAGCTGACAATAAAAAATTATATAGAGGCATTGTTGAAAGAAAAAATACCTGAAATAAAAGAGGTAAAAGCTGTTTAAACTGGAGTTTCCATTATTGCTTTCATTATCTCTATATCTCTATATATGGGGCGATCATCCTCCATGAAGGGTATCTTTTTTCTTATTTTTTTATGCATCCTCTGTACTTCCGGACTCGGTCTGTAGTTCAGGAAATCTATTCCCTGAGAGGCTGCCAGAAACTCTATTGCGATTATGTTCTTTACATTCTGTAGGATCTCATAGCATTTTCTTGCTGCGATTGTACCCATCGAAACGTGATCCTCCTGGTCTGCAGAGACGGGTATGGAGTCAACAGAAGCGGGGTGCGCAAGAACTTTGTTTTCAGAAACAAGAGATGCCGCAGTGTAATGTGCTATCATGAATCCACTGTTAAGTCCTGAGTTTTTCGTGAGAAAGGGAGGAAGACCCGATAGGTGTGAATTGACAAGCCTGTTTATCCTTCTCTCCGAGATACTGCCGAGTTCTGACAGCGCAATCCCAAGGAAATCCATAGCTAAAGCTATTGGCTGTCCATGAAAGTTACCACCCGAAACAGGAAAATCGAAGATCAGAGGATTGTCTGTGGCAGAGTTCATCTCTATATTAACTATTCTCTCAACGTACTCTATCGTTTCAAGAGATGGTCCCATCACCTGAGGGATACATCTTAAAGTATATGCATCCTGAACCCTCCCTGAGCCCTTAGCTATGTTCTCACTTCCCTCAAGGATCTTCATGAGCTTCTTAGCCACTGTTATCTGTCCCTTATGAGGCCTTACTTTCTGAATTTCTTCTATAAAAGCCTGATCTGTGCCTTTAAGAGCCTCTATGCTCATTGAAGCTGCTTTTAAAGCATTTTCAAATAATATTTTTGATTCATAAATGCACAGAGCAGCTATTGCTGTCATTATTGGTGTTCCATTTATAAGAGCCAGTCCCTCCTTGGCTTTTAACTCTATCTTCTCTATACCTGCTGCTTTCAGAGCCTCCTCTGCACTCATTAATTTTCCGTTATGAAAGGCATCACCTTCTCCCGTAAGAACGAGTGCTATATGTGCTAAAGGAGCAAGGTCACCTGAAGCACCAACAGATCCCTTTTCAGGGACATATGGAACAACATTTTTGTTCAGAAGAGAAACCAATCTCTCTATCAGTTCATAGCGAACTCCTGAGTATCCCTTTGCCAAGGAGTTTATCCTGAGAAGTATTGCAGCTCTCACGAACTTCTCATCGAGATGCTTTCCGACTCCTGCAGAGTGGCTCCTGAGAAGGTTCTTCTGGAGCTGGTTTACCTTATCCTTATGAATGAAAACATCACATAACTCTCCAAGACCTGTAGTTATACCATAAGCCACTTTTTCTTCCTCTGTGTACTCTTCCACGACCCTCCGACTTCTCTCCACGTTCTCTTTTACACCATCAGCAAGTTCCACATGTTCATTTAAACATGCCACTCTGTAGAGATCATCGATAGTCAAAGATTCTCCATCGATCAACATATCAATCGGGGATCTTCACATTCTTTTTCTTTGCAGTTTCAATAGCTTTCTCATATCCCGCATCAACATGCCTTGCAATACCAATACCCGGATCAGCATTCAGAACTCTCTCCAGCCTTTTCTCCCTCTTCTTTGTCCCATCTGCTACGATGACAAATCCCGCATGAAGTGATCTTCCTATTCCCACTCCTCCACCATGGTGGAATGAGACCCATGAAGCACCACATGCTGTGTTCAGTGCGAAGTTCAGAAGTGGCCAGTCCGCTATGGCATCACTTCCATCCTTCATATCCTCAGTTTCTCTGTATGGTGAAGCGACACTTCCACAATCCAGATGATCTCTTCCTATTACAATGGGTGCCTTTAACTCCCCATCTGCAACCATATCATTTATCATTATACCTGCCTTTGCTCTATCCCCGTATCCAAGCCAGCAGACTCTTGCAGGAAGCCCTTCAAATGGTACCTTTTCCTTTGCCAGCTTGAGCCATCTTCTCAGTACCTTATCCTCGGGGAATAACTTCAGCAACGCTTCATCTATCTTGTATATATCCTCAGGATCACCTGAAAGTGCTGCCCATCTGAAGGGACCCCTGCCCTCACAGAACAGTGGCCTTATATACGCAGGGACAAAACCAGGGTATTTGAATTTACCGTCTTTATTCCTTATATCCACGCCTGCCTCTTCAGCTCTTTCTCTTAAATTGTTTCCATAATCAAAAACGATGGCTCCTCTTTTCTGCATCTCAAGTATTGCATTAACATGGTCTCTCACAGATTCCAAGGCTCTTCTTTTGTACTCCTCAGGATTTTCCTCTCTGAGTTTCAGTACCTCCTCAAGATCTCCTTTTGGAATATACTCATATATGTCATGAGCAGGTGTCTGATCTGTGACAAAATCTGGAATTACTCCTCTTCTCACCAGTTCAGGGTGAACCTCCGCAGCATTTCCCACAAGCCCAATGGAAAGTGGAACACCTTTTTCCTTTGCCTCCAAAGCCCATTTTATAGCTTCATCTATGCTGTGTGTCATTCTGTCACATGAACCCTGCTCCACTCTCTTTCTGATTCTCTCCTCTCTTACCTCCACATCGATAATAACACCTTCATTCATTGTTGCGGCAAGAGGCTGTGCGCCACTCATATTTCCCATTCCTGCTGTAAGAACAAGCTTTCCTTTCATCGATCCATATTTTTTAGCTGCTGCAGCGTATGTCTCATATGTACCCTGCTGAATACCCTGTGTTCCTATGTATATCCAGCTTCCAGCTGTCATCTGCCCGTACATCGTAAGTCCCATCTCATCATACTTATTGAAGTTTTCCTGTGTTGCCCATTTCGGAACTATATTGGAGTTTGCAATGATAACTCTTGGAGCTTCCTCATGCGTTTTTGCAATATATACTGGCTTTCCAGACTGTACACAGAGAGTTTCATCATGTTCTAAATTCTTAAGTGCTCTTACTATCCTGTTGTACTCTCTCCAGTTTCTTGCTGCTCTTCCACTTCCCCCGTAGACTATCAGTTCCTCAGGCTCCAAAGCTACATCAGGAGATAAGTTATTCATCAACATTCTAAGAGCAGCCTCTGCATCCCATGTCTTGCAGTGCAGTTCCCTCCCTGTATAGGGTCTTATATCACCTTCTGGTTTTTCTTCATAATACATCGGTCTCATGGTATTACATCTCCTTTGTGGTGTTAAAAAATTTTTGGTTAAAAAATGATAAAGTTTATTCAGAGATCTTTTCCAGAATGCTTTCAGCAAAGTTTTTTGCATATTTTGGAGAAGATGCCGTTACAATTCTCCCTGAGACTACAACATTTTCATTTTTGTATATGGCGTATTTTTTGAGGATCGATACTGCCTCAGGATCAGGAAAAACAGTTGCCTCCTTGCCTTTCAGTATCCCTGAGTTTGCCAGAACTACCGGTGACAAACATATAGCAGCCACCACCCTGTCCTCATTGTAAGCTTTCTTTACCATATCAATAAGCTTCCTGTTGTTCCATAGATAGTATCTGCTTCCACTGCCTCCAACGATCACCAAGGCATCGTACTCAGAGATATCCACATCCTCAAGAAGATAATCCACAGAAACTCTCTTTCCCAGCATCCCTGTAGCTTCTTTTTCTGTGGATGCTATATAGACTCTGTATCCATTTTTCTCAAAAATCTCTTCAGGAACAGATAATTCCTCATCTCTAAAATCTTTTGGAGCAATGATCATAAGAATCTTCCCTTTTTCCTCTTTCTTTTCAGAAACACAGCATGTTCCCAGTATCAGAAGTACCACAAGGGGAAGAACAATTTTTTTCATATATCACTTTCTGAGTATGAAAGTTAAAAAGTTTTTGATAGAAATATAAAAAAGAAAATTAAAATACTGTATCAAGATACAGAAGCAAAAGCCCTATTATTGAAGTGATGGTCACAGGCACCCAGAGCATATGAGCTATCTGGTCTATCTTCAATCTTGCAAATGATGTTCTCACGACTGTGACTGAAACGAAGATCACAACAAAAGCTTTGAACAGGAAGAAAGCAAAGTCTATTACATAATCCACATACTGAGGGAAGCTGAAGTACTGCGATATATTGTATGGGAAGAAAAGTGCGACTACAATGGAAGCCATTACAACTGTTTTGACGGCGTCTGAGATATAAAACATTCCCAGATTCTTCCCTGAGTACTCTGCAAGCAATCCCCCTGCTATCTCTGTCTCTGCCTCTGGCACATCAAATGGGATCTTGGAAAGCTCTATGGGAGTCACTATCAACAGAACGGCAAGAAGTATTGCCAGACCTATCACTCCAAAGACACCAACATTATTCCATAGAGGATGTGCAGCTATGAACTGAAGGGTAAATATATTTGATGCTGAGTAGATCTTACTCAATCTCCAGACTATTGCAATTATCGTTACTGCAAGGGGGAACTCATAGCTTATCATCATTACCATCTCCCTCTGGGCACCCACAGTGGCGTAGGGAGAGGAAGAGGCAAATCCACCGAGTATCATGCACACAGCAGGAAGCATCAGAAGGTACAGTACAAGGATAAGATCTCCTTTTGTAGAAAGTATTGGATCAACTCCCATGGGAACATAGAGTAGTATACTTATCACTGAGACAAGAGATATTACAGGCATCAGATTAAATACCCAGTCCACAGCATTTTCAGGCACTAAATTCTCCTTCAAAAATAGCTTCCTTACATCTTTGAAGGGCTGTGTTACTGGAGGACCAACTCTCATCTGCATATGTGCATGAAGTTTTCTATCAATACCCTTATAGAGAAGTCCAAAGACAATCCCTATGAAAGCCACGAGACAAGCTCCTATCACAGACTTTAAAACTAAGATCATTTATAACCCTCCTGCCAGTATTAATACGATAGCTAAAACGACGACAAACCAACTTACATAGTCGTTTATATTCCCTGTATGTCCTCCTTTCAGAGGAGTGTAATAAGATTTCAATGCCTCTGTAAATCCCCAGTATATATTACTTGCTTTCACATGGATCTTCTCTTTCTCCATCTCGTTACCTGAAAGGAAAGGCTTTCCTTTATCTCCTGAAGCTTTTACAGTTTTCCCTCCAAGTGAGTAGATAAAGTACACTATAATGAAGAGTACTACGAGACCTAAAAGCCAGTACAGAGCACTCCAGACTCCATATCCAGTCTCCAATGTTCCTATCATTTTATGCACCTCCTAAGATCGCTGCTATGTACTGCATCGAGTTTACGAGCGCGTTGGCTGCCGGCGCGACTATCTTATCAACTACTATGTCAGGGAATAATCCAAAAGCTATGATAATCACCGAAAGACAGAGCATTGCAAAGATCATTGATTTCGGTTCCTTCTTGACTTCTATTATCTCAGGACCAAGAAATGCACTCTGAAAAACTTTCACGAAGGATGCCAGTGTCAGTATGGAAACGAGCATGGCTATTACAGAAAGCATTGGATTGAATTTGTACACAGATTCATATATTATAAGTTTAGAGGCAAATCCATTGAAAGGGGGTAATCCCGCTATAGCTGCCGCTCCTATTATGAAAAATATTGCTGTAAACTTCATTTTGTGAGCCAACCCCCCCAGTTCATTTAAGTTTCTTTTTCCCGTAGCATAAATGACAGCACCTGCAGTTAGGAATAACAGTCCTTTGTACATTGCATGATTCATTATATGGAATATTCCTCCCTCCATAGCTTTTAAGCCGTAAGTGTTCAATGCGTTTGCATCACTTAAAACAGCTAAACCCACGCCAACACCCAAGAGCATATATCCTGTCTGGGAGATAGCATGGTATGCCATTAATCTTTTTATCTTTTTCTGGATCAACGCCATCGTTACGCCGATAAACATAGAAAGGACTCCTAAGATAATTATTATCCATCCCAATGTGTATGTAGATATAGTCAATCCATAGAGGGTGAAACAGACTCTGAATAAACCATATAAACTTGCCTGCGAGTTTGCTACAAGGATCATTGTGATCGGTGCGGGTGCCTCGGCATATGCATCGGGAACCCACATATGCATCGGCACAGCTCCAGCTTTCATAGCCAATCCTGTAACTAGAAGTCCCAATGCAATTTTATCCAGCATTGTATACCGAATTCTTGAAGCCAATGTAGCTATGTTAAGAGCATCATACTCTCCGTATAGAATTCCTATGGCAAAGAGAACAAACAGTGCTCCAAGCGTGTACATTACCATCGTTTTAAAGGCTGCTTCACTCGATTCCCCTCTATTGATCCTGAATCCGACAAGACCACATGCCGCTATTGATGTTATTTCAAGGAATACAAAGAAGTTAAACATATCTCCTGTAAACTCCATACCAAACATCCCAGCTGCGAGGATCAATAGTAGAGTGTAATATTTATCTTTTCCCGTTTCCTTATGCATGAAAGCCCACGAGTAAATAGCACCGAGAAGGGATACTATTGATGTGATTATTGCCATGAAAATAGACATCCCATCCACTTCGAGTATTATCCTTACTGGCATCTTATATCCAGAAGGTAGGGTTAATCCCGGAGATTTAGCACCCATTACATAAACAAAGATGCCGTTGTTAAATACATTAAAAGCTAATGAAATCACGAGACATAATGTAGCTCCTAAAATACCTATCACAAAGATATTTCTCAGTTTATCATTTATTTTACTTATCAAAGGCGTAGCAAAAGCTGCGAGTAAAGGTATACCTATTATGAGTGCAGGTAAATGCTCATTTATCATTCTCTCAACCTCCTTACTTTGGAAGCATCTATTGTTTTATAATGTTTATAGATCAGGATAGTAAATGAAAGAATCAAAGCAGTTGTAGCTAATCCTATGACAATACTCGTCAGTGTCAGTGCCTGAGGAGTCGGTAAAACCATCTCCTCCTTCGCTGCCATAGTATAGATGGGTGCAACAGCATTCGATTTATACCCTAAGGTTATCAGAAATAAATTTACTCCCGACTCCACCAAATTAAGCCCTATCACGATCTTTATCAGATTTCTTTTAAATGTGAGCGTATAGAGTCCGAGGATCACGAGGATCGCACAGGCTATGAAGGGTAGATTATCTATCATTCTTCATCACCTTTCCTGATACCATAAGCCATCAGAAGTACAACACTGCCTAAGCCTGCGAGCACCTTCAATCCCACAGCCCAGTTCATCAATGGGAGAACACCGGATGTATCAAGGTTTCCTGGGTTTATACCTATAACAGTTGGATCTCCGAAGAGTCCTCCTGAGTTAGCTAAAAAGTTGTAAAAGAATGTAGTTCCTATCCCTAAAAATGCAATACCTATAAAACCAAGAGCACCGATACTTTCCAAAACAGAGAGATTACTCTTCTTCATCCAGCTTTTTACGGTGTCATATCCATAAGCTATTAAAACTAAGGCAATTCCGGAAGCTACCACAGCTCCACCCTGAAATCCTCCTCCTGGTGTCAAATGCCCGTGCATTATTATATAGAATCCAAAGATCAGGATAGAACTGTACAGTATGTTTGTTATAGTTCTGACTATCTTTGACATCATTTTATCAGCCTCCTGAAAATGAGAGAAACTCCAACTACTGCCGTAAACAGGACAGTGGCCTCTCCAAGCGTATCAAATCCCCTGTAATCAAATACTATTGAGGTAACAACATTATTTGCAGATACCTCCTCCTGTGCATTGTTTATGAAGTATTTGTCCATATCCTCCCTATCAGGAGATCCAAAGGGATGCATATCAACAGCTGAAAGCAGCATAAAACCTGAAACTATCAGTAAAGCTGCCAGTAATACGTATTTTCTCATAACTCTTCCCTCCTTACAGTACCCTTAATCGCAAGGATAAATATAGCAGTAGTTAATGCTGCACCAATTCCTGCTTCTGCAATTGCAACATCAGGAGCCTGAAGTATATAGAACTCCAGGGATAACAGAAGACTGGTAGCTGCTAAGGAAATGACAGCAGCTAAGAGATCCTTGAAACTCACAGCCATTATTGCAGTGGCAATTATTATCAGCAAAATCAGTATCTGAATTATCTCCTCAATCACTGAGATCACCTTCCCGAAGTTTGTCAACTACAGCCCTCTTCGGATAGACTCCACTTCTGTGTGCAGCCCTTGCAATTGCATGTGCACCCGTTGGATTGGTGATCACGAGAGCAAGGAGTGCAATAAAAGCATGAATAGCTAAAACTCCATAAGAAGCAGAGTCTACATGCCAGTGATAAAATCCATATACTATAACACCAAGAGAGGTAAATATGGAGCCGAATGTTGTGCATTTTGTAGCGGCGTGGAGTCTTGTATATACATCAGGGAATCTTATCAATCCAAAGGATCCGAGTCCATTGAAAAATACACCAATTCCCAGAAAAATATAGATTATCGTATCTATCATCATAGACCACCTTCTAAATACTTGGCTATATACAGAGTTCCCACAAATGAAAGAAGTGCATAGACAATTGCAACATCTATGTATATAACCTCATTGTATGCAGCGCCGAGTATTATCATTGCAGCAATAACAAGCGTATTTATTGTATCAAGTCCCACAACTCTGTCAGGTGTTGTGGGCCCAAGAATTATCCTAATTACTCCAAATATCATAAAGATCAGTAAAAAAACAGCCACTATAAAAAAAGTTTCCATCATTCGGCAATCCTCCTTATCCATTTTGGAAATCCATTACATACTTCCTCTATATTTGGTTCTTTGTGCTTTACATTGATCCAGTGTATATAAAGATCGTTTGTTTTTTCGTTTATCTCAACACTCAGTGTTCCGGGAGTGAGCGTTATGGAGTTTGCAAGCATAGTTATCCCCAAATCAGTTTTTAGTCCCGGTGATATCTTAACAATTCCTGGATTTATCCTCCCTGTGATCACCCTGTAAGCCACGTCTATATTCGCCCTGGCCATGGCAACAAGGAAGGGACAGAGATAAGCAATGAAATATATCCATCTTTTTGGATTCAGCATTCTATAATCCTCGTTTTTAAATAAAAGCTTTCTTCCAAATATTCCTGCAACGATGGAAAGCAAAATACCAGCAACGATCTCTGCACTGCTCCAGAAAAGGATATCGCCGGTACCAACAGTTAAAATTAGATACAGAATAAATGCCATTACAGCTGTTACCAACGCCGATCTCATTCATATTCCTCCTGTATTTTATTTCTATCGAAGCATAGAATGATGAGTATTTAAAGGTTTCGATTGTCAGAACTCTTCTTCGTGACCCTACTTGAGTAAAAAAAGCATGCACTGCCGATAAATATCCCAAGCCAGTACGAAAGAAATCTATCCAGTATCGTAACAGAGGCTGAGACCGCTGTTGAAACACCGAAGATTGAGAATATAAGAAGCATTACTCCTTCCGTCGTTCCCAGACCTCCAGGAAGAAGTGGTATAATACTTGCCAGTATTGCAATTATTGTTACTATTACAGGTACTATCATATCTACCCTGTAATCCACAGAAAGAAACACAAAGTACACTCTGAAAAAAGAACAGAAAAGCATAAAAAAAGATATTGTCATGGCTTTTATCAGAGCTATTTTGTTTCTTCCTATTTCCAAGATTGTTTTATTAAAAATCATGATCATCTCTTCTGCTTTCTCCTGGTATCTCTTTATCCTCGGGAAAAATCTTCCAAAAAAGTTTATCGCACCCAAGATAAGCCTTTTTGTTGCTCTGGGGTTTATACACAGATAGATTGTTATTGTCAGCAAAAAAACCGAAAAAAGAAGAGCTATTATCAGGATATACTCCACCCATAGGGGAATATGCTTGAAAAAAAATAAATAAATGATAGAGAATAGAGATAAAAATACATAAGGAAAACTATCAAATATTCTATCTGTCGTTATGGTGGCAAAGGCCCTCTCTGAAGTTATATCCTCCATTTTTGCCAGAATATACGCTCTTACAGGTTCGCCTCCACTTTTTGAGGAGGGGGTGACATTGTTAAACAGTATGCCTATAAAAAGGGATAGATAGAGATTCTTAATAGATATTTTCTCTTTTGCTGCCTCAAGAAGTATTTTCCACCTGTATCCCCAGAGAACAAAGAGAATCATCTCAATAAAGAACCCTGTAACCAAATACGAAAACTTAACATTTTTCAGTAAATTTATTGTTTCCTCTCCCCCCACATATCTGAAAAGGAGTATCAGTACAGTGATTCCAACTGTAAACAGTACCAGTACTCTCATGCTCTTCTTTTTCATGGTTTTCCTCCTGTACAGTAACATTTATATTTATCGGTAACATATTAAAAATTAACTGTACTTTGAAAGGTGAAGCCTCTGTATAGAATAGACGAAAAACTGAATTATGATAGGTTTAACCTCAGAGCAAATCCATTTTCAAAGCTCTCAAGTGAGGGGATAAAGAACATAGACGATATTCACGTATTTCAGGATATTGATTCGAAGATAAAAGAGCTTCTATCTGAGGTCATAAACAAAAAATCCTCAGTAGCTTTTGCTTTAGTGGGAGATCTTGGCTCAGGTAAAACTCAGAGACTGAAAGGCATCCACAGATTGATGGAAAAGGCAGGATTCTCTATATATATCAAGATAGATACCAATGACATTATTAAAATAATAAAGGATATATTCTCTGTATTTTACTACATGAAGGAAGATAAAAAAGGTAGATTTCAGAAAATAAAGGATAAATTTGATAGGGCATTGGGAAAAGAACTGGAGTTCGATGATATATGGCTTTTAGAAAAGGGAAAGTTCAAATCCACAGATATAGGAAACAAACTCAAAAAATACATGTCTGAGTTTGAGGTTTCATGTTTGATCCTTGATGAGCTTGAAAACCTTATCACTGCTCCTGAAGAAGATCTCATATCATTTTTTGAAGTTTTGAGGCAGTTTATAAGCGATATGCCTGATTCCTCTTTATTTGTAATGGCTACCACGAAGGAAGGTGCTGAACAGATAAAGAAAGCAAATCCAGCATTTGTAATGAGACTTCACCGCATCTTAGAGGTGGAACCTCTAACAGATGAGAAGGCAATAGAACTCGTGGAGAAGCGAGTTGCAGCAGAGAGAATAGACCCCGAAAAAAATCTGAATCCTGTATATCCATTTGATGAATCAGGAATAAAGTATGTTAATAAAATGATAAAGGGGAATCCAAGACTACTTCTGAGAATGCTCCATACAGTTCTCTCCG
The DNA here is from genome assembly GCA_021159325.1 of Methanomicrobia archaeon. Lineage (GTDB taxonomy): Archaea > Methanobacteriota_B > Thermococci > Methanofastidiosales > B48-G16 > B48-G16. The sequence continues at coordinate 13,936 of JAGGSA010000070.1, forward strand.
CAGCCGTGAAAGACGAATTGATAGAGATAATAGATGATAGATATATAAGTGAACTGATGACGACTCCTTCTTCTGTTGAGGAGTATATACTCAAAGTTCCCCAGGATCTCAGGGATCTGGTAACTCTCATAATAAAGAAGTTCAATGGCGGACCTGTGAGTTACATAGAGATAGCCAAGGAAACAAAGTTATCTCCCACAATGATATATGAAAGCCTGAAGGAACTCGTGGGTATGGGACTGATGGCCAACGAAAAGGGAAAGTTTGAAGTTGTTCAGGGCGTTAAACTGATGCTCGAAGAATCTGAAAAAAGAGAGAGTTAGGGCTTTTTAGTGAAGGAGGAATATGAGAGTCCGTGTTTCAGTCCCTAACTCCTAAGATTACCATGAATACCAGTAATATGATACTCAGTATATCTATCAACACTGAATGTTTTTCGGTATTGTTGATAATCTTTATTTTCTCTTTCATGATATAACATTGATGAGCAATAGTATTTAAATCTTTCGGTAGTTCTACACAACAGTAAAACTTAAATACTATGGAAAAACTATATAAATGAAGAGGACAATATTATAGTACAATGGTGATTAGATATGAAAGAGAGTTTAGAGGAGCAGATACTTGAGTATTTGAAGAAAATGAGAGTAGGTGCTACTGCCTCAGAGCTATCAAGGAAGCTGAATATTAACAGAATGACCGCTGTAAAGTACTTAGAGGTGATGAGAGCAACGGGTCTTGTAGACTATAAAAACGTCGGTATGGCAAAGGTTTATTATGTATCAACTGAGTTCTCATATGCTCAACATGTTTTATTATTGAAAACAAGACAGCTTCTGGAAAATATAAGAACCCCTGAGGAGCATTACACCATTCTTGAGAATATTCTTGATTCACATATTGAAATAGCCTCCACATATAAAAAATCTGAGAGAGAAAAAATAGCCAAGCTTCTGGAGAAGTGTGCAAATAAAGTACGGGAAGCAAAGGTTGTAAAAAACAATAATTCTAAATAGTTATTCTCTATTTTGATGTGATAACATAACATTTATAAACTCACCCCATATATGAAAATCATGAGAATGAAGTGGGTTGTGGTAATATGGCTTCTTTTAGTTCCCCAGGTACTCTGTGAGAGAGTGGAAAGGGTGATAGACGGTGACACAATCTTACTTGAAAATGGGGAAAAAGTGAGACTGATAGGGATAGATGCCCCTGAATACTATAAACTCACAGATAAAGAGAAGTTTGGTCTGGATGAGGACTATCTTTATGAGTGGGGAGTAAAGGCAAAACTGTATCTCGAGGATAGAATCCTCAATAAAGATGTCTCACTGGAGTATGATCGGGAAAAAAGGGACTGTTATGGAAGACTGTTAGCTTATGTTTATCTGGATCATGAGATGATCAACAGAACGATGATAAAAGAGGGATACGCAAGAGCCACACCTGAGTTCGAGTTTAAATACAGGGAAGAGTTTATAGAACTGGAGAAAGAGGCTAAAAAGGAAAGGAAGGGTATGTGGCATGAAAGGGGTAACGGAAATTTTTTTCCATATATTGTTATTGGAGTCTCTGGGCTCATAATCTCCGTATATCTACTAGTACACAGTAGAAAGTAGATCCTTGGCTTTCACAACTTCGTAGCCCATATCTTCTACAATCTTTTTGATCTCCGATCTCTTAGGTGTTCCTTTCCAGTCCATGATCACAAGATCTGTCCCTGAGTTTCTTTCTATGGCTTTTTTTATGTTTTCCTCTGAGATCTCTGCGTATTTGGGTAGGACATGGCCTATGGCCATATCAGTTTTCAATGCTATCTCTGTAAACTTTGGACAGTAATGTCCCCCTCCAACCCCAACAGCTTTTTTTCTGGGTTTCAGATCCAGGATAGATTGAATGGCCTTAGCTACAATCTCCCCAGCTTTATCATCTCTCCAGTTCTCTTCACAACTACCTATCTCCACAAACACAGAGGGTAAACTCGTTATGGGTCCATGATGCGTTGCTTCCATAGAAACAGCATAATTCTCAGGGGCAAGCTCACTCATTATCTGTATGGCTTTTTTATTTGCTTCAGGGATTGAAAAACACAGCTCTCCATCTCTGCCTCCATACTCTGCTTTGCCAAAGTTTCCCGGTGTGTGCGCTGTTAATGTCGGTATCTTTTTTTCGGATGAGTGCCTTGAAGCAAATATTATTGAGTCAAACTCAAGATCAAGATCTCTCTCAGCTCTTTTTTCAACGTAATCAGCATAGATAGAATCCTCTTCAATGACATAAATTATTGCATCATCTTTTCTATAGTAACTCTCAGAAATCTCTTTATACCCATAATCAAGTAACTTCAAAAAGATGTTTAAAGATGCTGTGTCTTTTCTGGATACCACTATCAGCTTCATCTTGACCATGCATAGCTTCTCATCTTTGATGATCTTCCATATCCACAGGATACACAGTACTTCTTCGTAACATTATAAGAATGTTTTCCGCATCTTCTACATGTTATATGAGTTTTTTTGTTTCTTTTTCCGAATGACGGTGTACCTTTTCCCATAAACTCACCTTATGCTGGGGGAGATAAGAACAACATTGTCTCCTCTGATAACTACGTAACCAAAGTTTCTCGCTACTTCACCATTCACAAGTTCTTCCGCATCTTTGAGAACAAGGTTCATATGAACATCGTATCCTTTCAGAGTTCCTCTGAATTCTCTACCGCCTTTTAACTCTATCAGCACTGCTTCTTCTATTGATTTATGTATGATATCGAGTGGTTTCTCTGCCATTTGAACACCTTTCTTCTTTTTGCACCAAAGGATATTTAAAGTTATCGGAAAATCATCTTTTATAAGAGGAGTATCACATGGAGTGGAAGATAAAGAAAAGACATTCACTGAAAAAAAGTGAAGTTAAAAAGCTGAAACATGAGATAAAGGAAAGACTTGATGAAAGTTTTGTTTTGGATGGAGAATATGAAAAATGTGAATTATCTAATGGGTGGAAGGTAATACTTGTTAATAAATCACCTGCCTTTTTGATTATAGATAAAATAACAATCCCTTCCCTGAAAACAGTTAAAGAAAAAAACGTAAGAGATTTTAAGAACTATGTGATAGTTGATATGGGTGCTGTTCCGTACATCGCAAATGGAGCGGATGTTATGGCACCAGGGATTGTGGAGACAGGAGAATTCGAAAGAAATGAATTTGTTTTTGTTGGTGACGAAAAAAATGGAAAGATTTTATCTATCGGGATCTCCCTGAGAAGCAGTGAGGAGATCTCTGAAAAGAAAGAAGGTAAGGTAATAAAAACAATGCATTATGTGGGTGATAAATTCTGGAACTTTGAGGTATGAGTATGAAAGATGTTAAAATAACAAAGAAAAGAAAGGATGATCATATAAACTACTCTCTGAAAGAGAATGTACAGAGTTACAGAACGGCGGGGTTTGAAGATGTTGAGTTTATTCACCACTCCCTTCCCGAGGTAAACTTCAGGGAGATAGAAACAGGAATAGAGATACTGGGCAAAAAACTCGATTATCCTCTTATAATCTCTGCAATCACAGGAGGAACAGAGAGAGCCAAAAAGATAAATGAAAATATCGCCAGAGTATGTAATGAATTCAATATCGGTATGGGTGTTGGAAGTCAGAGAGCCATGATAGAGGATTCTTCCCTTGAATACACGTATGAGGTAAGAGAGTATGCAGGGGATATACTTCTTCTTGCCAATCTTGGACTTCCTCAGTTCATACTTGGTTACACAGAGAAAGAGGCTGAGAAAGCCGTAAAAACAATAGACGCTGATGCACTGGCTGTACATTTAAATGCTCTTCAGGAAATAGTTCAGCCTGAAGGAGACACGGAGTTCAAAGGTGGCTTAAAAGCTTTAAAGAAGCTTAAAAAGAGCGTGGATTTTCCGATAATTGCAAAGGAAACAGGAGCCGGAATCTCAAGAGAAACTGCTGAGAAGCTGAGTTTTCTCGATGGAATAGATATAGGAGGACTGGGAGGAACATCCTTCAGTGCCGTTGAGTATTACAGGATAAAGGATTCGCAGAAGGAGATAGCAAGACTCTTCTGGGACTGGGGAATCCCAACTGTACAGAGCATTATAGAAACGAGATCATACACAGATCTCCTCATAGCCACAGGAGGGATAAGATCAGGTATTGACATTGCAAAATCCATAGCCATAGGAGCTGACTGCTGTGGAATAGCACTTCCCGTTCTAAAAGTGGCAGAGGATTATGAAAAGCTGGAAAAACAAATAAGAAATATCCTTTTAAGTCTAAAAAAGACAATGTTTCTCCTTGGATGTGAAAATATAGAAGATTTGAAAAGAACCACAGTAATAATAAAAGGGAAGATGAGAGAAATTCTGGAAATAAGAGGGTATTCAGATATAATAAACGAATTTTCAAAGAGATGATCCTATGAAGATCTATACAATTGGCGGATATGAAGAAATAGGAAAAAATATGACTGCTGTTGAGATAAATAATGATATTTTCATCTTTGACATGGGCATAAAACTTGATAGAGTAATGATTCATGAAGATACAAATCTGCAGGATCTCCCTCCAAAAAAACTGAGAAAAATCGGTGCAATTCCAGATGACTCTATTCTGGATAAAAAGAATGTTAAAGCCATAATCCTTTCTCATGGACATTTAGACCATATTGGAGCGATTCCAAAGATGGCATTTAACTATAGATGCCCCATCATCGGGACAAAATACACAATAAGCCTTATCTCCTCTTTAATAAAAGAAGAACCTTTCTCAGAGTGCAAAAATCAACTTATTGCAACAAATAAGAATATAGAAATAGGGAATTATGAAATAGAGTTTATAAACTCTACACATTCGATTCCAGAAACAAAATTTGTAGCTTTACACTCGAAAGAAGGAACTATCCTGTATACTGGAGACTTCAAGCTTGATATGCACCCAACCATAGGTAAAAAGCCAGATTTTAAAAAATTGAAAGAATTAAATCCAAAAGTCATGATTACCGATTCTACAAGAGCACCTGAGGAAACAAAAACACCGTCAGAAAAGGTAGCTGTCACAATGCTCCAGGATTTTCTTCTGGACAGTTACGATGAAAAAAAGGGGATAGTAACAACAACATTCGCCTCCCATATCGCAAGAATAAAGACCCTTATCGATACTGCTGAGAAGATGGACAGAATACCAATTTTGCTTGGAAGATCTCTATGTAAATACTACGGAACTGCCCTGAGGCTTGGTATCGTTAAAGAAAAAGCTAAAATGATAAAGAGAAGAAGCTCCATAGAAAAAAAACTAAAAGAAATAAATAAAGAAAAAGAGAAATATCTTGTGATCACCACAGGATCGCAGGGAGAGATAGATGCAGTGCTTTCCAGAATTGCCAATAAAGAGACACCTCTGCTTCTGGATAAAGGAGACACCGTACTATTTTCCACTTCCACAATCCCGCATCCTATAAATATTGCAAATAGATACAAACTCGAGTCAAAATTAAAAATGAGAGAGGTAAGGATCATAAAGGATGTTCATGTATCGGGACATGCATCCAAGGAAGACCTCAGAGAGCTTTTAAGAATAGTGAATCCCGAAAATATAATCCCCACTCATGGAGAATATACCATGTTGGCATCATGGGCTGAATTAGGAGAAGAAGAAGGATACAGAATAGAAAAAGACATTTTTATAAGAAGAAACGGGCAGAAAGTGGTGATTGAGTGATAGAACATATAAAATTCTGTGAAGATCATCTTAAAATTCTGGATCAGACTCTTTTACCACATGAAAAAAAGTATATAGAATGCAGGGATACGAAAACATTGATAGAAGCGATAAAATCTTTGAGAATAAGAGGTGCTCCTGCACTTGGTATAACAGGAGCATATGGTGTAGTTATAGCAGCTTTAGAGTCAAAAACAGAGAAAGAATTTATAGAAAAGGTGGAAAAGATAAAGAACGCAAGACCCACAGCTGTGAATCTATCCTGGGGAGTTGAAAAAGTTTTAAATTCAGTGAATTCTTTTAAATCCATAGAAAAAATGATTCAAATTGCAAAAAACATACATGAGGAGGATATACAGAAAAATAGGGAAATAGGAAAGAATGGAAGTATATTGATCAGGGATGGATTCAGAATTCTGACTCACTGCAATGCAGGAGCACTTGCCACGGGAGGATATGGAACTGCCCTGGGAATTATAAGGGCAGCTTTTGAGGAAAAAAAAGATATAATGGTATTTGTGGATGAAACAAGACCTCTATGTCAGGGATCGAGACTCACAGCATGGGAACTTAAAGAGGAGAACATACCATGTACACTGATAACAGACTCAACTGCTGGCTTTTTGATGCAAAAACAAAAGATAGATATCGTTATCACAGGAGCTGATAGAATAGCAATGAATGGAGACACTGCGAACAAAATAGGAACTTATACTCTATCAGTTCTGGCAAAAGAGAATAATATTCCATTTTATATAGCAGCCCCTCTATCCACGTTTGATCCATGCTCAAACACAGGAAAAGACATAAAAATAGAATACAGAGATGAAAAAGAAGTTTTGTATCTCTATGGAAAAAAAGTAGCAGCTGATGTTCCTGCATTAAACCCTGCCTTTGATATAACTCCCGCCAGATACATTTCTGGAATAATAACTGAAAAGGGGATTGTATACCCTCCATATGAAAAAAATATAAAGGGAATTTTGAAATGAGCCCGAAAAAAGTTTATTTGATATTCCTTTTTTTGAGTATAATATGGGTCTCATTTATATTTTTGGCTCCGTATTTAGCTTTTAAAAACCATAAATACTACTCGGAGTATATCTACCATGTGTTTTCTTTTGTATGTCATCAAAGGACTGAAAGAAGCTTTTTTATGTGGGGATATCCGCTGGGAGTCTGTGCAAGATGCACATTTCTTTATATCGGGATTTTGTTTGGAATGTTACTGTATCCACTGAGATTCGGAAAAGGAGTAAGTTTCAAAGTTGTCTTAATTTTTGGGATTCCCCTTATAATAGATGGTGTTTCACAATTATTTTTCAGAGAAAGCACGAATGAAATAAGAGCATTTACAGGATTTCTTCTGGGATAATACTCCCATTTTATCTAATGCCAAAATTCTTCGAAAGTTTAAAATAAAAAGAAAAAATTAAGATTTTCTATCTAAGTACAGCAAAGTATATACTACGGTACTGTAGAGTTCTATAAGGGTGGACAATACTACTCCAAGATATGGTATCACTCCCACTATTATACCCAGTACAAAGAATATTATCACAAGTATAAGTATATCGAAGAAATTGTTTTTTGCAATATGGTAACTGTTATGGAAAGTAGTTCCTATGTCAAGGTTGTCTATCACTATGCCCTGATTCACGAATATCAGAAGTATCATTACTATTAAAGCACCGATGCACAAAGCAAAGAGACCTAAGAATATCAGTATCAGCGTTATTATGGCAACTATTATCAGTATCAGAATCTTTCCTTTTACAGCTTCCCATGCCTCAGAGAGAGTTATACGTCTTCCCTGAACAGATGTGTATGTCATATAGATAGCAATTGCACCAGCAATTATTCCGATTATCCATGCTATTATAGCAAGAAAAGAAGAAAATCCAACAGCCGCTAAAGCATTTTTGTAAAATAGCTCCCAATTAGCTCTGGAAAAATCACTTATTTCTCTTATTGGAGCTATTTTTCCCCAAGTAACAAATGTTCCTATCAGTGATAAAGTCATAGGTATCAAATAGGGTATGATCATTGTTGGATTCTTGCTTATTATGTCCAGTGCCTCTGAGAGTATATCTCCTATCCCTTTCTTCCCTCTTGCCTCTCTTGGAACTTCTTCTTCAAGCCTTGCACCGCAGTTTTCACAGAAAATAGCATCATCCTCATTTGGCGCCCCACATTTTTTACAGTATATTGTCACTTTGCATCACCTGAATATTTTATGAATAGTAGAATTTAAATATCTATCTATACTCAGAGATTATCTCTTTTACCTTTTTTACCCCTATCAATTTTATCAGCGACCCGGCTCTTGGCCCCTGATCTACCCCCAAGATCACTCTGTATATAACTCTGAAGAAATCTCCTGGTTTTATTCCATTTTCTTTGGCTGTTTCAAATATTAGAGTTTGAATTTCTTCTGAATCCATCTCTTCTTTAAGTTTTTCTTCAAAAACTCTAAGAGTCTTCCTTTCTACATCTTTAAGCTCTATTTTTTCCTTTTTTTCACTGCCCATGTCTCTGACAAACTTTGTTGCATACTCTATCCTCTTTTTTAGTTCAGACTCATCAAAATTCTTTGGGAGGAGCTTTGTTCTGAGAAGAATACTCTTTATTATATCGTATCTGTTCTCTATGTTCTCCGGAATAACACCGCATAAATCTATAAGAGTATAATAGGATATGGTGAGAGGTTTCTCCTCTGGAGGATTTAAAAGATGAACATACTCATAAAGCCTTCTGAGATGCTTTCTTTCTCTTTCATTTTTTATCTCCTTTTCTCCAAAGTAAACACTGGCAAGATAATCCACCTCATCCATATGCTTCGGTATCTCGGAGGGTGTTACGACTCTTGTGTAGTTCAATCTCTTAAGCATCAGAAGTCTTATGGACTCTGGAGACCCATACTCAAGCCACAGCTGAGGAGTGAAGACATTTCCCCTGCTCTTGGAGATCCTCTGCCCCCCCTTCTCAACAAAAAGTTCATATAAAGCATGGACAGGGGGTTCAAAGTTGAGTATCTCCCTGCATATTGCGTCATTTACCTTTACAGAATCAAGGATATCCTTTCCAAAGGCCTCAAAGTTTATCTTTAAAGCTTTCCATCTCGCAGCAAACTCCACCTTCCACTGAAGCTTTCCATTCCTTATCGATGTTTCTCCCCTGTATCCACAGCCTTTAACTTCTATCTCCTCTCCTGTCTCCGAGTTCTTTCCGAGAAAACTCTGATCGCATACATACTCCACTCTACCGTCATGGAATCCTGTAACTCTTGTGGTGTATATCTTTCCACAGTTCTCACATATGACAAAAAAAGGATAATGTTCCGTGTATCTCTCCTGAAGAGTCTCTCTTTTTATTATCTCTCCTGCTCTTTCATGATTTTTCATTATCTCCTTTATTTCTTTATCCAGTATTCCCTTTTTATAGAGGTTATCGGAGGAGATGAACTCAAACTCAATCCCTATCTTTTCCATGGCATCTATCAGAAGAGAGGACATATGTTCTCCATAAGATTTATGACATCCAAATGGATCATCAATACTTGAAACAGGACGTCCTATATCGTTTTCAAGATACTTCGGAAATCCTATTGGCACCTTCCTCAATCCATCTCTGTCATCAGAGACAGCATAATACTTGGATTTAAGCCCTCTATCCTTCAGAGCCAGTAAAACCATATAGGCTCTCACACAGTCACCTGCAGACCCTATATGAGGAATTCCTGAGGCTCCAAGCCCACTTTCTGTTATAAATACATCGGATTTTTCTTCCAGTTTTTCCTCTCTTTCGAGTATCTCATCGACCAATTTGTCACACCAGAATATTCTTTCCATATCCATACCTCAAAACCACATTTCTATTATCCTGTTTATATCACATTCTCCTGACTCTCCATGTCCCGGATAAACTTTTTCTATCTCCAGATCCGCTAATCTCTCAAGGGATCTTTTTAATTCTTTTTCATCTCCTGAAGGAAGATCCGTTCTTCCTATTCCATCTATGAATAGAGTATCTCCTGAGAATATAATTTTTTTGGCTTCATCGTATAAACATATACTTCCCTCTGTATGTCCTGGGGTGTGCAAAACTTCAAGCCTGTAATTCTCGGTCTCTATTGTATCTCCCTCTTTTAATCTCTTAGAAACTTTAAATCCCTTAAAAAAAGGCATGAGAAAATCATAAACAGTTTTTTCTGTCCCCTTTTCGAGATCATCTGCATCTTTTTCCCCTATGGCTATGGGTACATTCTCAGGATCTCCACCCACATGATCTATATGGCAGTGAGTATTGACAACAAGATCTATTTTAAAAGAGGTTATGAATCTTCTTAAGGAATCCGTCATTCCTGTTCCTGCATCTATAAGGATAGTTTTTGAATCCTCCACAACATAAACATTTGAATCAAAACTGTAGGATATGTACTCATGTATCATTCATGCACCTTTTACAAATACATTCTCTAAAACATCATCGAGTGTGGATACCGTGGTGATCTTGATCTTTTTCTTATCCTTTTCCAGAAGATAAACATCCTCTTTATTGGATTCAGGTATGATCACTTCCTTCATCCCTGCACCTATCGCTGCCTCAACTTTTGCCGTTATTCCACCCACAGGGAGAACTTCCCCTCTGACGCTCAGAGATCCCGTCATAGCCACATCCTGTCTTATTGGTATATTCTTGATCGCAGAGATAACAGATGCAGCTACACTCACACTTGCTGAATCTCCTTCCACCCCCTCATATGCCTGTAAAAACTGAATATGCACATCCATATCTGATATTTCCTTTCCCGTATACTTTTTTATAAGAGCTGAAACATTGAGTATTGATTCCTTGGCTATCTCTCCAAGTTTTCCTGTGGCAATTATCTTTCCCTCATTCTTGCTTTCTGCCGGCACAACTTCAGCTTCTATAGGCAGTACTATCCCACTCTTCCCTCCAAGTACCGCTAATCCGTTAACTCTTCCTACCTCTGCTCCCGATGTTTTAAACACCTGATACTCCTTTCTTCTTTCAATATAATCGTCAGCTATCTGATGCTCTAAGGATCTTGCAAGTTTTCTTGCCCTCTTCACATGATCAGCCGTAACATACTTAGCTCCTTCCTTTACAGCAATATCTCCAGCAGATCTGATCATCCCCCCAAGATCTCTTATTATCAGGGTGAGACTGTTTTTTCTGCCAGCTCTTCTCCTGGCTTCGTTGATTATCTCCTCCACAGCTTCTTTTGTGAAATGTGGAATCTTTCCATCCTTGACAACTTCCTGTGCAACAACTCTCACAAGCTTCCTCCTGTTCTCCACTGTATCTGGCATCGTATTGTTCATATATACCTCATATCCATATCCCCTTATTCTGGATCTCAGGGCAGGGTGCATACCTCTCAGAGTCTCTAAATTACCTGCTGCAATAAGGATAAAATCACATGGAACTGCCTCTGTCCTGACCATTGCACCAGAAGACATCTCACTCTGACCTGTTATGGGATATTTTTTATTCTGTATAGCTGTTAACATCGCCTGCTGCATATTTATCTTGAAGGTGGAGATCTCATCTATGAAGAGAACACCTTTATGTGCTCTGTGTACCATTCCTGCCTCAACTCTCTCATGAGGAGGCGTCCCCAATCCTCCCGACTGGAAAGGATCATGTCTCACATCACCCAGTAATGCTCCGGCATGCGCCCCTGTAGCATCCACAAACGGTGCTTTATCTTTACCGCCATTATCTATAAGAAGCTTCGGAACTAAAAGCTGAGACTTTGACTTAAGAAGCTGAGTCCCGAGGAATATTGTGATCACTGCAACAAAAACAGCCATCAACACCTGATTGTAAAGAAAACCATAAAGAATGATCGCCATCGAAATGAAAACTAACATCATATTTTTACTGCTATCCTCCTTTTTCGCCCTGATCTTATATTCTTCAACTATTTTCCTTCCCTCACCCGCCCTTACAGTCCTTATTTTTGGGGTATTCGGATCATCAGGGTTAGGGTATACAAGAATATCCTCCAGTTCTTCTCTTGGTAAAAGCTCAGCCATTGCCTGTCCGAGCATTGATTTACCGTTTCCAGGTTCTCCTATCAGTAACACATTTCTTCTCTGTTTTGCTGCTTTCTGAATTATCTCTACTCCTCTATCCTGTCCTATAATCTGATCTATCAGTCTTTTTGGTATAGGGATCTCTTCAGTTGTCTCAAACTCATATCCGAGCCCATGATCTATTAATTTAGCTTCTTTTTTTTTCTCATCGGTCATTATAGAGAGATCTCCAAGAAGATATAAAAATCTAACGGGTGAGAAGGTTCAAGATCTGATAATCTAATTCATGATATACCGCCAGAAAACGGGGATAAGCCAGAAAATTACCATTCATCTGCCAATTTTTCTTACTCATGACAATTTAATATCTCTGTAAGAATAAAACACAATGACCAAAAAATTTAAATACATATTAATACAAATTATTTGATAATGAATAGAATTAAACTTCAGATATTAAAGGCACTGGCTGATGGAACAAGATTAAAGATAATGGATTTTCTGAAAGAAGGAGAGAAAAATGTAGGAGAGATAAAACCCTACGTCGGTACAACACAGTCAAATGTTTCCCAACATCTGAGAATACTCAAGGATGCAGGAATCGTGGATAACAGAAGGAAAGGAAAAGTTGTTTATTATTATATAGTAAATAAGAAGATTTTTGATATTCTCGATCTTCTGGATGAACTGGTGAAGGAAAATATAAAGGATATAATGGAGTAATCAGTGCATTTTCTTTTTCTTTTGAACAAAAATAACCATACCCATCAATGCTCCACCGATCATGTAGATGAAAACAACTGCAGCGTTTATGAAGGAGGAATTCCAGGGGTAACTCATTCTGTAGTAAAGAAATAGTGTATATAATGAGGCTACTGTTGCAGAGATAAGACCTATTTTCAATCCATCTGTATATTTCAATCTTATCTCTTTTCTTACTATGAATATACCAAAGAACCCACCCAGAACTATCAGAATCGGAGAAAGCATTCCTGCAAGAAGAACAAAAACAGTGCCAATAGCTCCTCCCCATATACCTCCCTTTACATGAACG
>JAGGSA010000084.1 GCA_021159325.1 Methanomicrobia archaeon
TGAAGATAAGAATAAATTCATAATCTATCTCAACCATTCCATTTGGTGGATATGGATAAGAACCCATAACATTGGCTCCACCTGTGGTATTCATAGTAGTTTTTTTCTGCCAGATTATTGCACCCATATAATCAAAGTTTATCTTCTCACACTGGGATATGAACTCTGCATGAAGAGGAATTATTTTGTATCTCCCATATATTATGGATCGGGCAAATTGATCTCCGATGTTTATACATAATCTTCTTCCCGGTTTGAGTATTCGATAACATTCTTTCCATACTCTGTATAAATCCTTTAAATACTCATGCAAACTCTGCCCATACCCTATCTGCCCTTCAACACCATAATCCTTAATATGCCAGTAAGGTGGTGAAGTTACAACTAAATCTATGCTGTTCTCATTAACTTCTATCATTTTTCTACTATCGCCTATTATTATTTTTGCCCAGCTGTTCATTGTTCTAAAATATCACACTTTGATATAATAACATTTTCCCTTCATACTTGAGAGGTCATGAATAATCTTATGAAGCCGATTACAACTCCTCTTTTAAAATCTCTTCCTCTCTTCCCTCAGAAAAAAACAATTTTTTAAGCTCAGATATGGTAAATTCTCCATTTCTTGCCATGTCTATGTAAGGTACCATTGTGTTTGTCCAGTAATAGGAATCAAGAATACTCAGACAATTTAAAAACTCTTTCAGAAGCATATTAGAATTGAAATCCAGAAGGGAAGGATAAGTACCTTGTATTTTTTTCAAAAAATCGCGACGCAAACTCTTTTCAGGTACCACACATCTAAACTGAGAAAGAGTCCCTTTGAGTCTTTCAAGTTCTTGGTTGGAGGATAATTCAACAAATTCGTCCCAGTCTGCTTCTACAGGTCTTATCCATTCCACCTGAAAGGATATCTTCTCTCCATTCTGCATAAGATACACTTCAAGCCAGAGGGGTAATGTATATTTTTCTGGAAGTTCTCTACTCACCACCAAAAGCTTATGCTTTTTACTGAGATCGAAAGTTTTTATCAGTTTTTTTCTGAAATAGAGTTTGAGATCTGAATTTTCTATGATCAGCTTCCATCCTTCAGGATTGAACTTTCCGGCTTTATGCGCTAAACTTAAGAGAATGAGGATCAGGATGGGGACTGTTATGAGAAGTACCAAGAGAACCCATCCCCATGGCGATTCTTCTGGCACCAATCTGCTGAGAAGAATAATTACGGAGAATGGTAGCACCAGTACTAATATAATAAGAAGCACAGAGTTCCACTTGTCTAAATTTTTCACGAGTTCTATGGTGAACTTTTTTTTCATACTTATCCATTGTAACTGTTATAATTTTAATGTTTTTCTAAATCTCAGATCCTTTTCCATTACTTTTTTTTCAGTTCTGAGAACAATTTCTTTATGGAACAAGTTTTTCAGAATATTCCACTCCTCAATGTCAAATTTATATTATTATAAAAGGTGGGCCCGACGGGATTTGAACCCACGACCACTCGGTTATGAGCCGAGCGCTCTACCAAACTAAGCTACGGGCCCTCAAAAACTGACGTGGTCGGAGACCACGTCCAACTGTTACGCCGCCAGCCGGATTTGAACCGACGACCGTCCGGTTAACAGCCGGATGCTCTACCTAACTGAGCTATGGCGGCTCATCATACAAACACTTAAAGCAGTATATAAAAATTTTTCGATAGTATGATACCTTACTTTTGAGATAAAATAAATACCGATAAGAAGAATTTTCATTCTCTATGAAGAAATATATTTAAATCCTATTTCATATCACGGTTGATGAGAAAAAATACTGTTGGAATAATGTTACTTGTTGCATCAGCCTTTACAGGAACACTTGCTTTCAGATTATCCACCCCTGCCATAGCATTCTATACCCGTGATATTTTAAATACCTCAATGGCATATATCTCTGTGATCTCAGCTTCTTTCATCATGACACGATCATTTTCTGCTGTTTTCGGCGGATTATTGCTGGAAAAGAAGAAAAGTATTGTTTATCTTGGAGCAATAGCAATGATTGGAAATGCTCTGATCGTTAATCTGTATCCATATACATCCACATGGGTTCATGTCATGGAGATCAAGGTAATGAACGGTCTTCTGAATGGTATCTCATGGCCGATTGCACAGTTTGTAATTGCCGTCTCCTCCCCGAAGGAGATCAGAAGTAGAGTGACAGCAGTTTACTTTATCTTCGGAAACTTTGCTGCTCTCTTAGGTAACTATACCTATGCTATCACACAGGATTATGGATTGAGATGGCAGATGTTTTTCGCATCATTCTTCTTTTTCCTGACAGCTTTCTGTATGCTGACATCTTATCATATCCTCTATAAAAAAATAATCCCGAAAAAAGAAGAAGAACCAAAAAAAGGAAAAATACAGATAGACGCAAAGAAAATTATAATTCTATCTTCCCTTATATCATTTCTTGCAGCATTCACCTTCGGTGAGATAACTTATGTTTATGTGGCTGAAACTCTGGCTCTCGACAAGGGAACTGCAGCAACGATGATCGGTCTCACAGGTTTCATGGCCACACTTCTGGCGTATATACCATCAAAGTATGCTGATCTTGGAAAAGAAAAGAAGATCATCATAGG
Source organism: Methanomicrobia archaeon (assembly GCA_021159325.1). Classification (GTDB taxonomy): domain Archaea; phylum Methanobacteriota_B; class Thermococci; order Methanofastidiosales; family B48-G16; genus B48-G16. The sequence goes on from JAGGSA010000084.1 coordinate 2,630, forward strand.
AATATCTGTCATGGCGGGAGTTTCACCTCTCTTAGCTGCTGTAAAAAATCCCTTTACGGTATTTATGGGGATTTTAATGGCTATATTCGCTTCTCAGACATTCAGACCAATCTCGAGAGGTATCCTCGCATCGGTAAGAAGAGCTTCAGTAGCGATAGGTGGAGTAAACGCTGTTGGAAATATATCAACAACTATTGGGCAATTAGTTTTTGGCTTTGCTTACTCTTCTCTTGGTGAGGTTGTTATAGCAGGTATTATCCTGAATGCTTCCCTCCTGATCTTTGCACCTGTGCTGCTTCTACTGCTCAGAATAGCAATAAAAATTAAATGAATTTTTATACTGAACCTTTAAAATATAAAAAGAAGAAAGCTTATCCGAAGAGAGCCCCAAGTCCCTCCAAAGCTTCCTCTTCAGAAACTTCTTCCTCTTTTTCTTCCTCTTCTTCTTTAGCTTCTTCTTTTTTCTCCTCTGAAGGTGCCGGGGCTGCTGCTGTGGCTACCATCTGATGAGACTTTATAGCCTCATCGATATCCACACCTTCCAATGCGGATACCAGGGCTTTTACTCTTGTTTCATCAACTTCAACACCAGCAGCCTTTAATATACCAGTTATATTCTCCTCGTTTATCGGTTTCCCGACTGAATGAAGAATCATTGCTGCATATACATACTCCATTTTATTCACCTCTTTTTATTTTAGACGATATAATTAAAGCATCTTTATATGCTTTACTCAGTATCATCCCCACTGTTTCTTTATTGATCACGTTTAACTCTAAGGCTAAGGATATACCTTCTCTATAAGCTTTTCCTATAAGAATATTGATCGTTTCTTTATTGGGTACTCCTGCATAGAGAGCAAGATTCATAGCTTCACTGTATGCCTTCACTATATCATTCTTCACCTTCTCTTCATCCACTCTCAGTACGTCTGCTAAGAAGACTCTATTGTCTTCATAGGTGGCAATGAGATTTAGTCCAACCTCCATGGGATGTATTCCCAGCTTTGTTAAGACATCTGCCACTTCTTTTGAGATCACCTCATCTTTTTTGACCACAACAGTATCCTTTTTCACATGAATCTTCCCTTTTTCCACCTGGGCAGGTATTCCCACTCTCTGTAACTCACCGATCATCGGACCGGGTGGAAGTCCTGTATCTCCCTTGGGAACTATTACATCTCGGGGGGCTATCTCTCCTCCCCTTGCAGGAGCAGGAGTTTTGCCCTTATCGAGGAGCTTGCAGAGTTTAAAAGAATCCATATCTGTGAAGATAAATCCTGTGTTGTTCTTTATGTATTTCGCTATCTCACTCTTTCCCAAAGCGCGTCTTATCAGCGTATTTCTCGTCACTCTTATCAGCAGTTTATCTCTGAAGTTTCTTCTCATCTGCTGCATCTGTCTCGCCGGGATATTATCAATGTTAACAACTCCAAAAACTTTATACTGTTTTAGCAGCTTTTTTAGCTCCTTTACCTCTTTTTTCTTCCATTCAGCTACCATCAGATCACCCTCACAGAGGGACCCATTGTTGTCGAGACATATACAGATCGAAGGACGTTGGTACCCTCATACTTTCTTTTCACAGCGTTTAAAACAGCCAGTGCGTTTTCTGCAATCTTTTCATCCTCCATTTTTTCATTTCCTATCGGTGCCTGGATCATTGGTGTATCCCTTGTATTTACCCTTATTGATTTTTTCAATCTTTCGATCACAGGCTCTAAGGGGGCCGTGGGAGGTACTATTGCAGGCATCTTGTTTCTTCTTCCCAAGACAGGACCAAGAGTTTTTCCAATAAAGGGCATCATATCTGCCTGCGCTATAAAGAAATCGTATGTATTTGCCATTTTCCTTGCCTTTCTCTTGTCTTTGGATATTTCTTCTATATCTTCTTTTGAAAAGACCTGAAGTCCAAGTTTTTTGGCTCTTACTGCCATATCTCTCTCTGCAAAAACACCGATCTTTACCTCCTTGCCCTTTCCATGGGGAAGTACGATCTCCTCCCTCATTTTATTTTTCGGATCTTTGAGGTTTATATCTTTTAAGTTTATCACGATATCGATCGTCTGTGTGAAGTTTCTCGGCTTACTTTTTTCCTTAGCCTCCTTCACCGCTTTTTTTAATGCATCTAACATTCAATCACCTTAGTACATCCTTGTATTTTCCTTCATTGATCTCTTTTATCACCTGTTTTGGATTTTTACCGTCTACTGTCACTCCTACAGAAAGACAGGTACTCAAAACTTCTTTCACATTGCTCTCTATCTTTTCAGAGAGCATTCCCTCTCTTTTCATTTTTGCTATTTTTAAAACTTTCTCTATGCTCAGATCACCAACCACCTCTGATCCTGGTTTCTGCGCTCCCTTTTCAAGATTTAGTTCCTTCAGAATCAGAGAGGATGTTGGCGGTGTTCCTACAACAATCTCAAAGTTCTTTTTTTCATCAACGATTACTTTTACAGGAACCTTCATCCCTTCAAAATCCTTTGTTTTTCTGTTGATCTCCTCTATAACCTTACCTATGTTAACGCCCAGGGGTCCCAGTGCTGGTCCAAGGGGTGGCCCCGCTGAGGCCTTTCCTCCATCTACTAATGTTTCAACTGTTGTTTTGGCCATTGTTTCACCTCTTTTCGATCATTCTGACATAATCTCCCTTAACAGTTATGGGTATTGGAACTGCAGCATTTAAAAGCTCTACGGTAAGTTCTTCCTTGGATTCATCCACCCTGACAACCTTCGCTTTCTCACCTTTAAATGCTCCTCCGATAATCTCTATTATATCCCCCTTCTCGATCCCTGTTACTGTTGGTTTTGCCTCCAGGAAGTGCTTTATCTCACTCAGATCAACCTCACCTTCAAGAATACCTCTTATGTTGTGAATTCCCTGTATGGCTTCCTCCACTGCCCCAACATCCTCTGCTTCAACGAAAATATAACCTTTCAAAGGATCAGGAGCCAGTATTGAAAAGACCTCTATATTTTTATGCTTTATTGCTGTTTCCAGCATAGAGGCAACGTTTTTTTCCTGATTCATAGTAACCTTTAGGGTAAATATCTTTGGTTTATTTTCTTCCATCAGGATCACTTATACCTTGTTATCAGTTCAGCTATAAGGATTATTATAAAGCCCAGTCCACCTATAATGACCATGCCCAGTCCTGTAACCTTGGCTGTGAGACTGTACTCCGCTTTATCTGGCTTTTTGGAGAGTTTCCATACTCTCCTGCTACTTTTATAAAACTCTGAAAGTTTTTCTTTGATGTTCATGAGATCACCTTACAGGAAGTCTATACCGAGATCGAACTTCTCTCCTTCCTCTCCTATATACATCTCTGATCTTTTCGGCCCAAGAATATATGGAGAACTCACTCCAGAGACAACGACCATAACACGGAGTGCGTTTTTAAGGCTCTCATCTATCTGGGCACCCCAGATTATCTGAGCCTCCGGATCAAGCTCATTGGAGACGATCTCCACTACCTTCTCGGCCTCTTCTAACTTCATATCTGATGAACCTGTAACATTTATAAGGCTTCCGGTGGCTCCTGAGATATCTATGTCTATCAGCGGAGAGTGAAGAGCATCCTCCACAGCTTCGACCGCTCTGTTCTCAGTGTCACTCTCTCCAAGACCTATCATGGCAACGCCACCATTTTTCATAACAGATTTAACATCTGCAAAATCTAAGTTTACAAGTCCAGGCTTTGTTATGAGATCCGTTATTCCCATAACAGCTCTTATGAGAATATCATCTGAAACTTTAAAAGCTGCAGATATTGGTAGCCCGGGTGCCATCTCAAGAAGTTTATCATTCGGTATCACTATCACGGTATCTGCGGCCTTTCTCAGGTTCTCTAAACCTCTTTCAGCATTTCTCTGTCTTCTTATCCCCTCTACGGTGAAGGGAATAGTTACTATAGCAACAGTCAATGCTCCGATCTTCTTTGCTATCTCTGCTATCACGGGTGCTGAGCCTGTCCCTGTACCACCTCCAAGACCGCATGTCACAAATACCATATCTGCTCCATCCAGTACATCCTTGAGAAGTCTCTCATCCTCTCTTGCAGCCTCCTCCCCAAGTCTTGGATCATTTCCCGCTCCAAGGCCTTTCGTTACGTTTTTACCTATCAGAACTCTCCTGAATGCTTTTTTGCTTAAAAGATCCTGTGCATCTGTGTTTACAGAGATGGCTTCTGCTCCCTCTATTCCCACTTCCAGAAGCCTCTGGATAGCATTACATCCTGCACCCCCAGTTCCCACTACCTTTATTTTTGCCTGAGCTTCTTTTAAAATAGCTCTGAGGTCATCATCTGTATAATCATACTTCTCTTCTATTTCAGGCATTTTTTCTTTTTCCTCAACTCTTTGGACCGCATTTTCAATGAGAGTTTTCAAACTCTTCCCTCCAGATAAACAATTATACCATTATCTTTTATCTTTTCATATATAAACTTTCCGCTTAAAACTATTTATTGTTACCATATCCTTAGAGTTTATATTTAAAAAGTTTTTCTGTTATAATTGTTTGCCTCCACCAAAACACTTTTATATCAGTAAGCAAGAGTTATTTCAGTGCCGAGGTAGCAAAGTGGCTATGCGTCAGACTGCAGATCTGATGACGGGGGTTCAAATCCCTCCCTCGGCTTGATTTCAAAAACAAAACTCTTATTAATACTGGGGTAGAGTCTCTTCTATGGGCAGAAAAAATCCGATAGAGGATGCAAATCTTCTTTATGTCTCCTTTATAATTATAGCGATACTCCTTATTACAATGCTATTTGTAGAGGAAACAAGGAGGCAGGGAGAGGTAAGTAATCTTCAGACCGAAAAAACACTCAGCAATATAGAGGTAGATCTTATTTCCTGCAATGACTTTGAGATGACTATAAAACTAACTAATAATCGTCATAGTGTAGTTGAAATGAAAGATTTTTCCTTTTATTTTGAAAATGAAAAAGTAAATCCAAAAATTTCATCTGTCTCATCCTTAGAAAAAGGAGAATCTGGAATTGTTAAATTGGATAGGAGAAAAGGAAAACTAAAAATTTTTTATAAAGGTATCCTGATCTATAGTTATAGTCCATGATGAAAACGGCTCTCTGATTTAATGATGAGGATTTTGAGTTCTGAGATCACATAACTATTTTTCTCTTCTCTTTATCTCCTCATATGCAGCACCTGCAACGAGTCCTGTCATCACCGAGATCAAAAAGAATCCCATGAGCATCTCTATATTTGCAATTACTTTGCAGAACCCTGTGGGACAGAAATCGCCATAGCCAACGGTTGTTATTGTCGTGATACTGAAGTACCAGTTGTTGATAGAGTTTGTGGAATCAAAGTTACTCGTATCGGTGCAAACACAGCTGAGGGATGGATGAGAATAGGCTATTGCAAATATCCATGAAACATAGATCCAGAGGAGAACGATTCCTGTTATAATATGATACCATTTTCTCCTGACAATATACTCAATGGAGTTTGCAAAGACAATATCTCTGAGAAATACAAGGAATACTGAGAGTTTCAAATTCAATGCTATAATATAAAGTATTTTGAATGTTATAATATCTGATCTAACTTGATTCATGATGATAGCTAAAATTATAGATATCAAAAACACAATCAGACTTATTTTACAGTATTTCATCGTAATTGTTCTTCTTTCGCTCGTTATCAAAAAGAGGAATGTGATGAAGACAACAAGGAGAAAAGGATAGACCTTCCATGGGGGGAGGTTTCTTCTCCAGAAAAAGATTAAAATAAAATACATGGCAAAGAACAGCAGGGAAAAAATCGGCTTTTTTCTCACAGAATCTTTTATCTTATCCAAAAAATCCAGATTCATGATACTGTTTTATCAAAGATCTATTTATATGTTTCTATACTTTCTTTCATTTTTCTCAATATATGAGGATATTCTATAATTTTAACATATATCTGGTGATAAAATGAAGAGTATTATCGGAAGATTAATTACAATTTTGCTGTTTTTGATCTTGATAAATTTCTCCAATATCTATGCCTATGACTGGTATGAGGATTTTGAGGATTGGGATATAGATATACTAACATTTCCAGCTTAAAATTAGTTTATTTTTTTACTCAGTTAAGTTTATAAACTTAGAATTAAAGAGGAGATATGGATACAGGTGAAATAGAAGAGAAAGTAGAGTGGCTGATAAAAGCGAGATTCTATGTAATCTGTATCCTTACGATTTTAGGTATTGTACAGACCCTGATCCTCACTCCAGAAAAATATCACGAACTTCTCAAGCCTGTGTCTTTTCTTGTTCTCATTATTCTATCATGTAATTTTCTGTACTCTGTTATCCTCGAAAAACAAAAATGGAGCATAAAAGGCTTGACTATATTCATATATATACAACTGGCTTTTGATATTGCAATAACTACAGCTCTGATCCATTTCAGTGGTGGAATAGAAAGCTCCTATTTTGTGATATATCTGTTCCTCATTTTTGCTGCAGGTATGCTTCTCTATCCCGTTTCCACGTACATTATAGCTACCTTAAGCACAACATCTTACGGTCTGTTACTCTTATCTGAACATTATGGTATTATATCTACCATAATAATCTTTGATTATCAACCTGTGATCTGGAAACCCGGAGTTATACTATCTACCTTTGTTTTTAGAGTAGGGAGTTTCTATATTGTAGCTTTCTTTTCAGATTACATTTCTCGTGTATTGGAGAAAAAAACGCAGGAACTAGAAAAATCAAATCAACTTAAAGAGCTTTTTATATCGATTTTATCGCATGATCTGAAAAACATGTTGCAGTTGATCCTGGCGCATGCACAGATATCAAAGGAAACCAAGGAATCAATTCATCTCGGAAAAATTGTGGAAACTGTAAAAAAAATGAATCATCTGCTTGATAATGTAAGATTATACTCGAAAATAAGAGAAAAAGCTTATAAAGAAAAATTTGAAACGAGAAATCTGTATGATATAATAAAAAAATCTGTAGAAGTTTTTGGAGAAGGAGAAAGAATAAAGATATACGCTCAGGATGAAAACTGTTTTGTAAATGCTTCTCCACATTTAGAAAATGTATTTTATAATCTGATAGACAACGCCATAAAATACTCGAAGAAAAAAATAGAGATATACATTGAAGACGATCTCGAAAACTGGAAGATTTGTGTAAAGGATTATGGAAAGGGTATCCCAGATGAACTAAAAGAAATTATATTTGAAAAATTTGAGAGAGGAGAAGATAGAATAAAAGGAACAGGATTAGGGCTTGCAATAGCAAAACAAATAGTTATCTTACATAAAGGTAAGATCTGGGTGGAGGACAATCCAGAGGGAGGAAGCATATTCTGTGTTTCTTTGCCTAAAACTTAAAAAGTTCTCGGTATCCTCTCTCTAATTATCTCTTTAAGGTCTTTTTTGTAATTTTCTGAGATTTTTGAAGATTCTAAGGACTCCAAAGCAATTTTTCCAACTTTCTCCTTAAACTCTTTTTCTCCGGTCACTCTGTCAACAACCTTTCTTACTAAGTGGGTAATAAGACCTGCCACAGGACCACCATGAGCTCCTGCCAGGCTGATATCTTTGAGATCATATGCCATTCTATCAAGCTCTATCTGTTTCTTTCCGATCTCTTCCTCTCTGATCTTTTCAAGAACTGCAGTAAGTAGAAGTTTGGATGCAAAGATCGATTCCTGAGATCCTTCTTCCAGAAGAGTTCTCGCAGTTCTTACTACCTCTTTACTATCCTCATTTTTAGAGTAAAGCTCTATATTTTCTGCTGTAAGGATAATATTCTTCTTAACTTCTTCGAGATATTTTTCGTTTGTCACACTTATATATTGGGTATAGAAGAATAAAAAGTTTTACAGAGATCGTAGTAAAGAAATTGTACATAAAAAAGGATTTTATAGCTCATTTAAGTTATATCTTTCTGTTAATATCTTTTTTATTTCTCCCATATCCAAGTTTAGGATCGCAAAAGCTAAAGCTATAGAAAGGATTCCCACAACGGAAATCAAAAGAAAATAAAACTCAAAAGAATGTATAAGTATAGTTAGAGTATCCCCAAATGATCTACACCATAAAATATGAAAATCACTATGAGAGGAATTTAACGAGATCACTTCTTTTCTTAAAGAGAGTTATCGTAAGCAAAATAGTTTGATATAGCCTATAAAAAACAAATAAGAAGATATTTAAAAGAAGAGTATTTATTATCATGAGGCGATAAAATGGAGAAAAAAGTAAGTTTTAATTCTGGCAATAGAAAACTTTCAGGGATTTTAATTTCGGAGAAAGAGAATAAATCGGGTATTATTTTTTGTCACGGTGCCTTTGAATTTAAGGAAAATTGGCTTGATTATGCCAGGAGGCTTAGCAAAGAATTTGCATGTCTGGTATTCGATTTTACTGGACATGGAGAAAGTGAAGGGATCCCTGGAACGGTAGATCTGGATATATGGGAAGAAGATATAAAATCAGCGATAGATTTCATGAAGTTAGAGAATATTGGTATCGTTGGATGGAGTTCTGGTGGCTCTGCGGCAATTATGGCGACGTCAGAGGATAAAAGAATAAAATGTTGCGCTGTAATAGATGCAACAATTAAACTTATACCCCCAATTCATGAAAGACTCCTTTATAAAACTATAAGTTTTTTGGGAAGTATAAAGAAAAAAATAACGGGAAAACCTATAACAATGAATCTTACAGGGCAACTAAGGAACATGAGGGTAGCTGTAGATGAAAATGTAAACTCAAGCTTTAAGAAAAATGAAAGATTGGTCAAGATACTATCAAAAGCTCCGATACCTGGATGTATTGACACCGTCTGGACCGATGTTTTAAATTATGCAAAAAATATTTCCGTTCCTTTTTTGATAATTCACGGAGAGGAGGACAAGTTAGATCTGCCAGAAGAAGCATATCTTCTCTACGAAAACTTAAATTGTGAAAAAGAGATAAAGATAATCAAAGATTCTGGACATGCTGGTCATTTAGATCAAAAAAGAGAAGAAATATTTAAGCTAATCGAGGAATTCTTTTTAAAACATTTGAAAAGAGCTAACTCAGAGTAGCACTCTGCAAATAACAATTTCTTTATTTGGAACTACATTCAAATAAAAAGATCCAGAGTATTCTCCATCATTGAGACTTCCTTTCACCTTTACTTTCCACCAGTTTATCTTGATTTTTAAGGTAAGTGGTATATCATACTCTGATTCAACTATTATTTTTATTCTGGTGAGGGATTTTTTTACCTGTATCGTGCAGGTTTCTTTTTGTCTTAAATATGAGGATACCTCACCTAACGAAGCAATCCATAGATTTTCTGATGAAAATAGTTTCATCTGGGCATCAAAAGTTTCTGGAGTAATACACAGAGGCAGATACGATCCTGTAGTATAGTTCTCAGGGTTTTCATCTATATGGTGATACATGATCACAACCCAGCCTCTTTCTTTTTTACATTCTTCAAGAAGATTTTTTCAATCGATTCCCCTCTTCGGTACCCCTAAAGACGGAGGTGGCATAGGAGACACAAAGATCAATAATTTTCCACAACTTATACAAAATTTTGCATCTTCATCATTTTCTGTTCTACAGTTGGGGCAGATTATTTTTGACATTGCATCACTATGGAGTATACTTCAACTCCTCTATTGCACGAATTATATTTAATGTATGCGGATAAAGGAAAAACATGACCGATAAGAATACAAAATAAGAAAATTTCCTACATAGAGGGATTGAATCATAGATACTCATGCCGCGGGCCGGATTTGAACCGGCGGAATACCAGATCTTCAGTCTGGCGCCCTCCCAGGCTAGGCGACCGCGGCATATTAATGATCTCAATATTCTCGTTTAAAAGTTTTTCGCAATTTACCTCATGGAATAAAAGAAAGATTTTAATGCCTGAAGTTCTATAATGTATATGCTCACAGAAGAAGAGTTCAAAAACACAGGGATAGAGCTTTTTAAAAAAGCTGTCACCACTATCCCAGAGGATATAAAAAAACTTCTGAGATCAGCATACAGATCGGAAAAAGAAGATATTGCAAAGACACAGTTGAAAAATATCCTTGATAATATAAAATTAGCAGAAACTCTGAAATATCCTTTATGTCAGGACACAGGGATACCCATATTCTTCATCGAGACAGGGAAAAGTATTGATTTCAAAGTTATGGAAAGAGGATTGAGAGAAGCCGTGATCGAGGCTACGGAGATTATTCCCCTCAGACCAAATGCTGTAGATCCCCTCACAAGAAAAAATACAGGGAACACAGGGAAACATCTTCCCATATTTCATTATGAGTTCACAGATGAAAAAATCCTGAGAATAACATTGCTCATGAAAGGTGCAGGAGCAGAAAATATGAGCAGGATGAAAATGATGAAACCTTCGGATGATATAACAGAGATAAAAAAATTTGTGATTGAGACGGTAAAAAAAGCAGGTGGAAATCCGTGTCCTCCCACCATAGTGGGTGTGGGTATCGGAGGAACCTCAGATTATGCATGTTTTCTGGCAAAAAAATCACTTTTAAAGAAAGAAACCACAGATTTAGAAAGAGAGATCCTTGAAGAGATAAACACACTGAATATAGGACCCATGGGACTGGGTGGTAGAACTACCTCCCTGAGGGTATGTATTGAGACAGCAGGCTGTCACACAGCATCTCTCCCCGTTGCCGTGAATCTTCAGTGCTGGGCTCACAGAGTGGCGAGTGTGGTGTTATGATCCTGAAACCTCCTATATCAAAAGAAACAGTAAGATCATTGAAGCTTGGTGATTCTGTTTATATAACTGGAAAGATCTATACACTCAGAGATGAAGCACATAAAAAAGCATTGGAAGAAGGCCTACCAGAGGATATAAACCTAAAAAGAGAGATAATTTTTCATTGTGGTCCCATAATAAAGGAAAATCAGCTTATTGCAGCAGGGCCAACAACTTCTTCGAGAATGAACGATATGGAGTGTAAATTTATAAAAAAATATGATATTGCAGGAATAATTGGTAAAGGAGGAATGGACAGAGATGTTCTAAAATGTATGGAAAAAAATGGGACAGTCTATCTATCAATGACAGGAGGATGTGCTCTTTTACCCATAAAATCAACAAAGCTGGTAAAAGGTTACTGGAAAGAGCTTGGGATGCCAGAGGCTATATGGATACTTGAGTGCAATAATTTCGGGCCCTTAACAGTCTCGATGGTGAATGGAAAAACATTATACAGGTTTTAAATTTGTTTGAGACTTGTCTTCTTCAAGATAATCTCTCAGAGCGTATGGAACATTTTCTATATTATCTGTGAGGGCAGGATTCAGAGGTATAAGGCCTGAGTCTTCCAGTAATTTCTTTCCTTTTGTGTTGAGAATAAAATCTGCGAATTTTATGGCCTCAGGATCTGTAGAGAGAATGGAAAATCCATAGATGACAGGATTTCCGCTTATCAATGTATTGCTAAATAATCTAACCACTGCCTGCCTGTACATATTCCTGTATTCCGTTTCTCCAAGATTTATCTGAGGAGGAAGCTCTATATACTTGAGATTCTCCCTTTTTGCCATACTTTTATATATAAATATAAAATCCACTTTATTCAAATCATTTATAAGTTCTGAGAATGATGTTTCCACAAGAACGTTCTCATTCGCTCCGAGAGTTTCCGGGATATTTATCGTCTCTCCATCCTTTATCTTTGTGTTTTTGCATATAAAGTTATCAAGGATCGAGTTATCTCCATAATAAATCTCTGCAAGTTTCAGTACCATCAGGGACTGATATCCACATGCAGAGGTGTTTGGGTTCATGATACCTATCTTCGCATCTTTCATCTCATACCATTTTTTATCTATTTCTTTTGAGTAGGCAATTACAATGGAATCTCTGGCGAATTCTATATAATAACTTGCTTTCTTTGGATAGAGAAGAGTTATCAGATTGTAATCCGAGACGATTATAATATCCTGATCTTTTACAGATGAGATGCAGTTAAAACTCTGAGCTATATTCTCATTGATCTTTATCCCGGTGTTTTCTATATTGCTCAATGGATACTCAAAACTCTCATCACATACTATTTTAACTCCGCTGTTTCCGATACATCCAGAGATCAGTATTACCACTATCACAGATAAAAGATACTTCATATCTATGAGAACTCCTTTCAGTATAAAAATTTATCTTATCTCAGTCCTGACGTACTGACTCAGGATCTCAACGAATCTCATCAGTATCTTTTTCGGGTAAGGCTTTATCTTCATAAATTCTGGATCAAGAGTATTTCGTGGAATATACTGCTGCAAATAATATTTTTTTGCACCTTTAATAAGCTCACCTATTTTTTTTGCAGTTTTATCATTGTAGAAAGGAGGGACTACCGTTGTTCTGAATTCATAATCAATACTGGAATTTTTTAACAGATATATTGATTCTTTTATTTTATCTGTATCCACATAGGTTCTTACAACCTTCGGGTAGTCTTCAAGACCTGCCTTTATATCCATTGCAACGTAATCCAGAAGCTTTAAGCTCAGAAGTTCCTCAAGAAGATCGGGATTTGTTCCGTTTGTATCAAGTTTTACTAATAGAGGAATCTTCTTTATCTCTGTGATCAGATCTATGAGATCGGGGTACAGTGTTGGCTCTCCTCCCGTGATCACAACTCCATCTATGTATTTTTTTCTCAGTTTCAGATCCTCTATCACATCTCTTTCATCGATCTTTGGGAGTGTATCAAGAACAAGTTCTCTGTTATGACAGTAGGGGCATCGGAAGTTGCATCGGGATAAAAAGAGAATAGAGGATATATTGTCAGGATAATCTATCAATGATGTCTTCTGAACTGCCACTATCTTCATGTCTTTACCTTTTCTGCGTATATTCTGTGCTTCTCATTGAATGCTATCTCTTCCACAAACTCTTTTCTCTGCCTGAACTCCTCCTTCTTCCCCTTGTTCCAGTTCTTTACAGGCCTGAGATATCCAACTACTCTTGAGTATACCTCTGTCTCTTTACCGCATTCTGGACATTTCGGTGCTTCACCCGGGATATATCCATGGTTGGGGCATATGCTGAAGGTGGGAGTTATTGTGAAGTACGGGATTCTGAAGTTGTATGCTATCCTTCTCACGAGTTTTCTGCAGCTCTCTCCAGATGATATCCTCTCACCCACAAATCCATGGAATACAGTACCTCCAGTGTACTTTCTCTGAAGTTCCTCCTGCAGCTCCAGTGCCTCGAATATATCATCGGTATAATCCACAGGAAGCTGTGTTGAGTTTGTATAGTAGGGCTCAGAAACTCCTGCTGTTATTATATCAGGGAATTTTCTCTTGTCTATCTTGGCAAGTCTGTACGATGTACCCTCTGCAGGTGTTGCTTCCAGATTATACAGATGTCCTGTTTCTTCCTGGTACTCCTTCAGTTTTTCTCTCATGAAATCCAGTATCTTTAAGGCAAAGCTTCTTCCTTCTCTTGAGGCTATATTCACACCCATGAAGTTCAGGAGAGCCTCATTCATCCCGACGAGACCTATCGTTGAGAAGTGATGATCGAGATTCCCGAGGTATCTTTTAGTGTACGGGAGCAGACCCTGTTCAATATTGTTTGTAACGACTTTCCTCTTTATCTCCAAGGAGTTCTTGGCAAGATCCATCAAACTCCCTAACTTTGCGAAAAACTCATCTTCATCCTCTGCTAAGTATCCGATTCTCGGGAGGTTTAAGGTAACTACTCCAACACTCCCTGTTGACTCTCCTGCACCGAAGAGTCCTCCTGTTTTGTTCTTTAACTCTCTTAAGTTTAACTGAAGTCTGCAGCACATTGATCTTACATCCTCAGGCCTGAGATCACTGTTTATGAAGTTCTGGAAATATGGAAGACCATATTTTGAGGTCATTTCAAATAGAAGATCAGCATTTTCCGAGTCCCAATCAAAGTCCCGAGTGATATTATATGTTGGTATGGGGAATGTAAATACTCTCCCCTTGCTGTCTCCTTCATACATCACTTCCATAAATGCCTTGTTTATTATATCCATCTCATCCTGAAAATCTTCATAGGTATCCTCCAGAACCTCTCCGCCATGAAGTGCAGGTTCCTTAGCCAGGTCTTCCGGCACAGTCCAGTCGAATGTGAGGTTTGTGAAGGGTGTCTGGCCTCCCCATCTTGAGGCTACATTTAAATTGAATACGAACTGCTGTATTCTCTGCTTTACCTCTCTATAGCTGAGATTGTCTTTTCTCACATATGGAGCTAAATATGTATCGAATGAAGAAAAAGCCATTGCACCAGCCCATTCATTCTGGAGAGTTCCTAAGAAGTTTATCATCTGACCCAGAGCTGTATCTAAATGTTTCGCCGGTGCACTCTCTATTTTACCAGGCACACCATTGAACCCTTCCAGCAGCAGCTGCCTTATGCTCCATCCGGCACAGTACCCTGTTATGCCCATTGAGAGATCGTGGATATGGAACGCACCATCCTTATGAGCCATTGCAATCTCGGGAGGGTACACATTATGGAGCGTATAGTTTGCTATAACACTTCCTCCCACATGCATTAACAAACCTGAGAATGAGTATGCTATATTACTGTTTTCATTAACACGCCAGTCTGATTGCCTTAAATATCCGTCCATTGTCTTCTCTATATCCATTATAAGCTTTTTTGTCTCTCTGATCTTTTTGTGCTGTTCTCTGTAGAGAATATATGCTTTTGCTGTCCTGTAATGACCATTTTCTGTCAGTACCTTCTCAACAACATCCTGTATTTCTTCCACATGGGGTATTTTGTCAGGAAATCTCTCCTCAAGAATACGAACTACCTTTTTTGTCAGTTTTTTGGAGAGTTCTCTATCTTTTCCGCCAACTGCCTGAGCAGCTTTAAAGATAGCGTTTGTTATCCTCTCCTGATCAAAATCCACTATTCTTCCATCTCTTTTCTGAACTTTTTTTATTTTTACCATTTCTCATTCACCTTTTAATTTTTTTAATTCCTCTTCAAATGAGCTTACATCCTGAAATTCTTTATACACTGAAGCAAATCTTATATAAGCCACATGATCCAGCTCTTTAAGCTTTTTTATTACAATATCTCCAATGATTTTACTTTCTATCTCATCTTTTCCAAGATTTTGAAGATCATTTTCTATCTCATCGATCATTTTTTCTATTGTTTCCCTCGGTATTGGTCTTTTTTCACATGCCTTCTCTATGCCAAGGGCAAGCTTGTCCCTGCGGTACCGCTCTCTTCTCCTGTCCTTCTTTATTATCACAAAGCTTCTCTCTATCCTTTCATATGTTGTGAATCTTTTACCGCATCTCATGCATTCCCTTCTTCTCCTTATGTACTCCTCTGTCTCTCTTGTTTCTATGACCTTTGTTTCACCATGGGAACAGTAGGGGCATTTCATTTTAACACTACATGTAGGGCTTCATAATCTTATGATATACTATATGTGGGAATTCCTTTAAAAACTTTTCTGTTTTACTTTCCAGTAAAACTAATGTATATGAACTTTATTTCCCCAAAAATGTATAATTCCAACTTCTTTCTAATGCATCAAAAGAAGCATATGATCATAAAGAGAGAAGATACTCTATGAAGTTAACAGCGAACTTCAGATTGTCCCCATACTTTATCCCCGTGGTAAAGATCTGCGATGATCCTGAACAGATCAGATATCCCTTTCCAATCTTTTTCATCGCTATTACTGCAAAATCCTTCATAATCTCGTTTTCTGTCATTGCATATGTAGTTTCATTTCCCTTTAAGAGAATATCACAGTCTCTGCATAGAAGCACTCCTCCGGAAACATCCAGTACCTTTATCCCTTCATAAAAAGGAAGATCAGGGAATTCCTCTATCAGAACATAATAGTTTTTCCCAGCATTGTTCTCATCGTCCCTCAAGCTTGATTTTATAAAGATCATTCCATATTTCTCGGAGATTTTGTTAAGCTCTGTATTGAGATATTTATAATATGTACCGCAGAGAATGAGTATCCCTCCCTTCTCCATATATTCTTCCAGTTTTTCTATCTCCTCATTCTCAAAGCTTTTTCCTGGATTTGTGATAAAAACAATGTCATATTTTTCAAGTTCTGGAAAAATTTTTGAGGAATAAAGACCTACATTGATTTTATTCAGTTCTTTTCTTAAGGATTCATTCATTCTGTAATATTGATCTTTATCCTCCAGAAACAGAACATTTTTCTCATATATCTCCAGAGAATCCAGTCTTCTTTTTAAATCTCTTAAAATTGTATTTTTTCTTATAACTCCCCCCCTGAGATTTTCGAACTCTTCTTTTATAGATAGAAACTCCTCAGATGCAGAAACTGATTTCTTCTCCAGTTCTGTTATCTTTTCAGAGATGTACTTTTCAAGATCATGATTCTCTGCATAGACGTGGAATATACAGGGGTAAGACTCCTCCTCTTCTATCGCATACCCTGGAGTTCCTCCAAATCTTCCCTGTCGCCATATTCCATCTATTTTCTCAAGAGAATATCCTTCTTTGCAGGAATTTTTGGAGTATTCTACATCATCTAAAATAATATTGTTTTCCATTATGGCAATATAATCTCCTGAGTTTGATAAAGATAGATTTCCATCAAGTTTAAGCCTATTTTTTATCTCTATCTCATCAAAAAGGTATGTATCGGAATCTGCTATCACCGCATACTCCTTTGGAGGTATAGGATCGCCATATATCCTTTTGTTCTCAAAATACAGATTCACAGGATCATAGGGATTATCACTGCGATTATAGACCTCTATCCATTCATAATATTTATCAAGTTGCGGTTTCTTGGGATTGTACATTATCTCCGTTATCACAAGAGGAGGATCTAATGAGTATAATCTGTTATATTCTTTTGGTGTTGGCCTTGTTTCTTTAAACTCTGAGCTTTGTTTTATGGGGACCCTTGCCACGGCACCGTGATCGTAACTTATATGATCTTCTCTTCCATTATACCTCAAAGTTATATCCTCAAAACTCTCATTTATTACAATATCGGGGAGAAATCCAAACTCTCTGAAGAAAGAGTCTTTATTGTTTGATATTATCAGAAAATTGTTCACATACAGTTTAAAGTTCTTTTCAGATTCTAAGGAGATGGAAAATGATATCTCTCTTGCCAAGGGGGAATAAAGCTCTATAAAATTTCTATACACTTCACTTATAATAAAAAAATCGTTTAAAGTTCCGAGTGTTTCGGGGAGATCGTATAAATCTGAAGTGTTCCATGAGTATCCTGATACAGGATTTCCATCAGGAATTCTCTGGATACTCTCATCGAGATCATGACCATAATACCCTATCATGTCTATGAGGCTTCCTTTATCATCAAAGAGGTACAGAACATCCTTTTCCTGGAGGGATATATCCGTATCTATGGCTAACACACCATTAGCATCCACAATACCTGAAAGATAGAATACTCCATCCCCATCGGATATAAAGAAGTTCTCAATATCAATGGGAGTATCCAGTGGATTATAGAACTCTATAGTTTTTCTGTAGTATTCATTGATACGGACAGAATCCCCTAAGCTTACAGGAGAAGCATCATTCTCTTTTCCCTTCGTCGGTGTAAGATCCATGTTCCATTTTCCATTGACAAATGCACAGGATTTATAACTTGGTGGAGCGGGAGCCTGTCCTCTGTATCCATAGGATACTGTATCAATAACTGCATTGGTACTGTCTCTGAGAAATATAGTATCTCCATCATTATCAAGAAAATTCTTTGTTTGTAAAATATAGAATCCACCAGCAGGTATTGTTCCTTCTGTAAATTCAAACAAATCTTCTTTCGTTTCTATGGAGTATCCCTTTAAAGAAAGATCAAAAGGATTGGGATTGTATAACTCTATCCACTCCTTACCCTTTATACAGAACTCGTTTATACGTATATTTTCCTGCGATACCCCAAGTTCTATAAAGGAAGATATCATGAGAGCAACTAACAATATTCTCCTCATTTTACACCCCTTTTTTCTATATATTCTTACACAGATGCTTTCTCTAAACTCATCTTCACCAAGGCTATGGAAACTCCAAGTTCCTCAGCTATCTGCTGAGGAGTATATCCTCTTGAATGTAAATTTATAATTTCGTTGAGATCGGGAAGCTCACTGTTGCTCTTCAATCCAAGTTTCGTTCTCCTGTAATTTATTGCAGGAGCTGTAACATTCATCTTTTCAGCTATCTCTCTATCTGTATATCCCATATTGTAGAGTTCCAGAAACTTCTCCTCATCAAATTTCTTCTTTTTATGATAATTGTTCTCAAGTCCAAGTCTCTGCCTCCTGTAATTCACAGAACTCTGAGAAACCCCCAGAATTTCAGCTATTTCTCTATCCGTTAACCCCTTTTTATGAAGCTCCATAATTTCTTCATCACCGATCTTGGACATGTAAAGATTAAGAAAGATGACAATAAAAGCTTTACTGTCAGATCTTACAAACCTTAAAATAAACATACATCCATTTATTTTATGGATGAAATTCCGGATCTCGAAAAGATGATAAGAAGAAGAAAAGACCATATTGAGGAGGAAAAGAAGAGGAAAGAGAAGATAATTGAAAAAATACAGAAACCTTTTTTAGGAAAGGAAGACAAAAAATGCCTTCTGTGTAAATACTATGAAGAAGAAACAGCAGAATTCGGATTCTGCAAAAAACATGGAAAGAGAGTACCCTTTTATTATTTCTGTGAAGATTTTGAGAGGAAGTGATACATCATCAAAACTCATATAAACTCATGAGATAAAAAAGAGATGATGATAAAATCTGTACTCTTTGATCTGGATGATACACTCTACAACTCCACGGCACTTTCTGAGAGTGCAAGGAAATCTGCGTTGAAGGCAATGGTAAATGAAGGTCTGGATATAGACCTGAAAAAAGGATATGAAGATCTTATAAAGATCGTAAAAAGATATGGGAGCAATTATCCTGAGCATTTTAACAGATTTCTTGAGGAGAAGCTGGGGTACATAGATTATAAACTCTTAGCATCCGGAGTCATAGCTTACCACAATACAAAGTTTGCATATATAAGGCCATTTGATGATACCGTTCCCACACTGATAGAGCTTGTAAAAAGAAAGAAGAAACTTGGAATAGTGACCAATGGAGTTTCTATAAAACAGTGGGAAAAGATACTGAGGCTTGGGCTGGAACATTTCTTTGAATGTGTTGTCATATCCTCTGAGATTGGCTATGAGAAGCCTTCAAAGGAGATATATAGAATTGCAATTGAAAAATTGAATATTTCTCCAGAAGAGGTTCTTATGGTGGATAATAAGGTGGAGGATCTTAAAGGTGCGGAGGAGATGGGAATGAGAACTGTACTGATGGCAAGAGTGAAGGATGCAGAGTACACACCAAAAATAAAAAAACTCAGTGAAATTTTGAGTCTTATAGATTAGCCACTTTTTTATAGATCCTGTAAAATTCCTTATTCTTTCTTATATCTTTACAGAGATCACATAGAGAATTCAGATAATCTCCATCATTAAATACTGTTTTTGCTATTTCTTTAGATTTTTCCTTGATTTCTGGGATATTATCCAGGATTTTCCTATTTCTGCCTCTCGTTTTCTGTATGTACTGGTTTACAGATGCCTGTGTTATTCCCATCTTTTCAGCTATCTCTGTCTGTGTCAGTTTATACTCATTATAGAGGATAAAAACAACTGCAGACCTTATCGTTGGAAGGACTTCCTTAACTATAATTTCACATGGGAGCTTCATATAACAATGTTATATCTCGAAAGGTTAATAAAGTTTTCTTTTGAGATAGAAGCATGCTCAAAGAAAAAATACTGGAACTGAAAAAATCAGGAGAATTTGTTATTCTTGCTCATAATTATCAGATTCCAGAGATTCAGGAGATAGCGGATTTTAGAGGGGATTCTTTAGAATTATGCAGAATTTCACAGAGTATAGATGCTAAATATATTGTTTTCTGTGGTGTGGATTTCATGGCAGAGACGGCTGCAATTCTCAATCCCGATAAAACAGTTCTCATTCCTGATGAGACCTCAAGATGTCCCATGGCCGGGATGCTTCCCGCTGAGAAGATAAGAGAGGCAAGAAAAAAATATCCTGAGGCAGCTGTAGTTGTTTATGTCAATACACTGGCAGAGGCCAAGGCTGAGGCAGATATCACATGCACATCCGCCAACTCTGTTAAAGTTGTGAATTCTCTCGAAGAAAATACGATTCTCTTCGGACCTGACAAAAATCTTGCATGGTATACCCAGCAGCATACAGATAAAAGGATAATACCTCTCCCAGAGTTCGGACACTGCAGAGTTCATGAGTTTCTGATCACAAAGAAGGATATCCTGAAAATGAAAAAAGAACATCCCGATGCTTTGGTTTTAATTCATCCAGAATGTCTTCCAGAGGTACAGAAGATGGCCGATTACATATGCTCAACATCGCAGATGTTAAAAAGGGCTACTGAAGGTGAAGAATTCATAGTTGGAACTGAAAAAGATATGTGTTACAGACTGAGCTCAGAGTTTCCAGAGAAGAAGTTTTACTGCATAGAAAAAGCTGTATGTACCAATATGAAAAAACATACTCTTCCAAAAGTTTACAGTGTCATGAAAAAGAAGGATAAAATTGTCAGAGTTGATCCCGAGATAGCTGAAAGGGCAAGAAGGGCTATAGAAAAAATGCTTGCATTAAAGTGATTTTTTCTTTCTTATATAGTACATCAGAGGATTCGTAATTCCCCTGTATCCAACTATGTTATTTTTTATGAGAACATTGAGCTGTTTTTCAATCTCTCTTTCAGAGACATTCAAAGCAGAACTCATTTTTTCCACTGTGTTGTATTTTTCAATGACTTCAAGAATTTTTTCTCCAAGGCTCTTTTTTCCTCTTTTTTTTGCGGCTTTTATGAGGTTGGATGCTTTTTCTTTATCGGTGATCTGATAAAACTTCTTTCTGCAGAATTCGTCAGGATGACACAGAGAAGGTGCATTTTCTCTTATCTTTGAACAGTTGGGGGGAAGATACCATTTGGATCTTCCAAAATCCCTCACAGAGGGAGAAGAAGTGAGTCCAAATCCTAAGTGGTAAAAAACATTCTCTCTTTCTATTGGCTGATCTTTAAATAGAGGAGGATCACATCTCTCACCTGCCTCAAAGATCATGGGAATTATCTCCTTTAGGAGGATCTCGATCTCCTTTTCCTGAAGTTCAATGTTGAAATCCCTATCAAATACCTTAGGGGATGGAGATACCCTTGCATATGAAAGAAATGATGTGAGGAGGACTGTTATTGCATAGTTGCGTGTTCCAGCAGAGACACCATTAAATGCTGCATTAACACAGGGAGGAAAATCTGTGGAAGAAAGTTTTTCTGATGTTTTTATTGGGGCAGAGTAGAACTTTATTGAATCAAAAATTTTTTTATGTACTGGATGATTAGCTTTTTTTACAGCCTCAGAGATACTGCTGATATACATGTGTATCTTTTTTCCAAGAAGATCGACATAAACGCTCATCAGTTCATATTTGGTGAGATGAAGATTTCCCCTGAAGATATACTCTGATATGGGATCAACGACATCATAAACATCATACCATCTTACCATGAACTCTGGAGGAGCATTTTTGAGGGATTTCATCCTGTAAAGATCTTCACCTGTAAGATCTGAGGGCTGTATATCTATAAGCTCTTTCATATCTGATATATCTGGATTTTTTTCAAGTCTCTTCTGTATAGTTTGCTTTAAAATGTTTATGGAGTTGATACATTTCTGGGAATCTGGAGATAATGATAAACTCTGGCATAGAAGAAAAAAGGATATAATGTCCTCTCTTTCCTTGAGATTCACATATCTATCAGGATCTTTTTTGAACTTCATCACTCTATCTATGGATAACTGAATGATCTCCTTCGGTATCTTATTGAGATCTATACTCAGATATTTTTTGTACTCAGGTTTGAAGGGATTTATTATCAGATGCTCATCTCCTTTATTATCTCTAAATTCGAGTAAGCAACACTGTCTATATCATATCCTCCTTCCAGAATGGCACCTACAGGGTAATCCCTGAGTTTCCTGATAAATCTGCCATAGGCTTCTGTGGATAGTTTCAGTCCAACAAGAGGATCGTTTTTATGAGAATCCTGACCTGCAGAGATCAGTATTACCTCTGGTTTATACCTCTCTATCTCCTTTAAGATTATTCTGTCAAATATTTTTAGATACTCCTCATCTCCGGTGCCGTACGGTACAGGAATATTTCTGTTGAATCCCTTTCCTTCTCCTTCTCCTGTTTCATTTTCATAGCCTGTAAATGGATATATTCCCTTCTGGTGTATCGAGAGATAGTAAACCCAGTTCACATCATAAAAAATCTCCTGGGTGCCGTTCCCATGATGTCCATCCCAGTCGAGGATAAATATCCTTTCCATCCCTTTCTCTCTCAGATAATAAGCTGTTATGGCGATATTGTTGAGATAGCAGAATCCTCCCCCATGGTCTCTGCACGCATGATGTCCTGGGGGTCTGTTCAGTGCAAATGCATTCTCTCCTTTTAAAAGAGTTTCACCAACACTCAATGAACAAAAAGCAGATATCTTTGCTATCTCGTATGTATTCTCCCTCACTAAAGTATCAGGTGTTAAATATCCTCTGAAGTTTTTTAAAAAATTTAAATAAGATTCATCATGTACTTTTCTGAATATTTCCTCATTGAATTCCTTTGGCTTGCATGTTTTTATTCCATTTTCATCCAGAACTTCCTTTGATCTTTCAATTCTTTCCTTTCTCTCAGGATGGAAGTAATCCTGTCTGTGTTCAAGCATCCTCTCATCATAGAAAACCTTCATGATTTTATTATGAAGATTGCATTAAAATAGGTTGTTGAGGTTCTGTGATGTATTGCTTTTTGTTTATATAATATAATGTACTACCTATTCTATATTAC
>JAGGSA010000024.1 GCA_021159325.1 Methanomicrobia archaeon
ATTTATTTTTATTCTAATTTAAACACTATGGGCGTTCCAGATTCCTTGTGGACTATTTTTATTTTGTCGCCTGCGGATGCATCGGGAGGAGTACCTCCAGAACCATCTTTATCAAAGTTTATTGTTAGGACTTCTCCTTTGTCCCAAATATTGTCTCCTCCCGCATCGGTGAAACTCGTGTTAGTCAGATCAGTTGCTGGATTTGCCAGTTGATTGTTGATGTATATATCAAACTCATCTGTAAAGTTTCCACCACTGTAATCGATTGCATTCCCAGTATTCCTTATATTCGTATTATCCACAGCTTTCGTCTCCACCAGAAAGCTGTAATCCCCTGCCTTTGTCTCTGCTCCTGTTTTCTCCGAAACAAATCCGGAAGCCCATACATATACCACCAAGCTTATAGCCACTGCAACAACTATCATCAACACGACAGCTATTACAGGGCTTACTCCTTTCTTATTCCTCATCATTTTATCACCTTACATATTGTTATTCATCAATACTATTTAAATTTTACCTCTCTCTTTTAAGTTTTTCTATTATTGCTTGATGTACAAAGTCGCTCTTCGTTTTATACAACCCCTTGTTTACCAGCTCCTCGATCTCTCTCACAAGCTGAGGCGCTACTGTTGTTCCTATTGTCTTATTTTTCCTTTCCATTTATATCCCTCTATATGTAATTGCTTGCTATTCTTTTTAATAGATATGTTTATAAAAGTTTCTATAACATAGATTTTTAGTATAAAAATTTTATTAACTGTGAAGTTAGAAATCAAAAAAGATGAAAAAGGAGTCTAAAGAGCAGATCTCCATAAAAACAGGCTATTATAAATCCCATTGTTATGGGAATCAGGAACGGAAGTCCGGGAGTTACCCAGATCTTCTCTGTATGTGGTGAGATCTCTTTTTTATATTTTTCGACATCGTAATCTATCACGCCGAGAGATGATCTGAGTATCAGCTTTCCGTTCTCATAAAAAACAAGAGGAAACTTTTTATCGTTCAGATCCTTTATATTTATTGGGTATCCTGTAAAATAAGTTCTTATCTTTGCAAAGATCTGATCTTCTATATTATCAAACTTGCTTCTTTTTATGATATTATAAAAAAATATGAGTAAGGGGAGAAATATTACCAGTATGAGACTATTGTTAAAAACAGAGATAGAAAACACAGGTAGTGTTTTCTCTGTCCCAAAAAATAGCGAGGATATGGCAATCAGTGCTTTGGCATCTCCTCCTCCCATCAATCCAAAGAAGGAGATAAAATAAACAAAAACAAAGGTTATACTCATATTTTGAGATATGACATTGAAGGGATTTGGAGCAAAGAACATTAAAATGGAAACTCCAAGGAACGCAAGGATATAAGGTGTTTCCTTTATGTTTTCAGGAATCGACTCTCTATCCATCAGGAGAACAGCAGAATAAACAGCAAGAAAGAGAGCGATTATCTTTATTATGGTAAAGTTTTCGGCAAGGGGAGTGTATGTTATTCCCCTGAGATAATCATGGAACCCAAAAAGAATACCCATTCCCACCATTATTATCCATACCCAGTCCTCTATCTCTCTTTTTTTTACATCCTCAACACAGGCATAAAAAAGTAAGATCATTGAAAGTGCAAATCTGATCATAAGAGGAAATAAAAAAGAAAATATAAAAAACTATCGTCAGATGTTCAGATACTTCTCAAACTCCCATCTCGTTACATACAGCCTGTACTCATCCCACTCCTTCCATTTTGCTCTCATAAAGGCATCATAAGATCTGAGCAATGCTTCTCTCACCACAGGATCTTTTTTAAGCTCTTTTAGTGCATCTTTCAGGGTGGAAGGAAGAAGACCTATACCTCTCTCTTTTATCTCCTCCACTGTGAGATCATAGAGATTATAGTTTACAGGATCAGGGGGCTCAATCCTGTTTATTATTCCATCAAGCCCTGCTTTTAAAATTACTGAGAACGTCAGATACGGGTTGCATGAAGCGTCAGGCACTCTGAACTCTATCCTCTTATTCTTTGATTTTGGAACTCTTATCAGGGAGGATCTGTTTCCTCTCCCCCACGATATGTACGCTGGTGCCTCATATCCCGGAATTAATCTTTTATATGAGTTAACTGTTGGATTGGAGACCGCACATATAGCTTTTGAATGTTTAAGAATACCTGCAATGAAAAACAATGCTGTATCCGAAAGTTCGAACTCTTTATCACCATTGAATAGATTTTTTTTGCCATCTGAGAGATTAAGGTGTATATGCATCCCATTTCCATAATCATCCTGAAATGGTTTCGGCATGAAGGTGGCTGTTAGATTATGCATATTTGCCACTATCTTTATTATTATCTTTGACGTCACCACAGAATCCGCTGTATTCAAAGCATCTGAAAACCTGAAATCTATCTCATGCTGTCCTTTCCCCACTTCATGATGAGAAGCTTCATAATCAATTCCTGAATCGATCATGAAAAGAGCAGATCTCTTTCTTATATCATGAGCCAGATCCACAGGTGCAAAATCAAAGTAACTGCCGTTATCATGCTGTTTCATCTCTTCATTCAAAAGAAAGAACTCCAGCTCAGTTCCAACATTAAACACTGTATTTTTTCCAAGAATCTTTTTCATCTCCTCTATATTTCTCTTCAGGACATACCTTGGATCACCTTCAAATGGTTCATCATCCATGTAGACATCACAGATAAATCTCCCTTCTTTTCTTCCATTGAAATTGAATACAGAGAAGGTATTTATATCGGGCTTCAAATTCATATCGCTCTCACTTATCCTTGAAAACCCCTCTATGGAGGATCCATCAAATCCAATTCCCTCTGTTAAAGCTGTTTCAAGGCTTTTTGAAGGCACCGCCAGGCTTTTAACTATTCCATTAACATCCACAAACTGCAGCCTCAGGAATTTTATTTCCTCTTTTTCAATGATCTCATATATTCGTTCAGTCATTTTATCACTACTCATACATTCATATTGAAAAACATGAAAATTATATATTTTCGTTCAGTATATAAAGTTTTCGCTTTACAATTGATCCCTCACAATATCTTAAAGAAGTGTTCTTTTTAATTTAATAAAGATAAAGCTTTTAAATGATCAATGTTACATATATATTGGTGATAAAAAATGCCAAGAAATGTAACGTTAGCAACAATAGTTCCACCAAAAATATTGGATATGATCGAGGAGTTAGTAACTCAGGGAAAATACAGATCCAAATCCGATTTTGTGTATCAGGCTGTAATCGCCAAGCTCGTTGAGGAAGGGAAAATAAAAAGAGGTTAAAAGATGAGGGGAGGTGGTGTCTATCACACGTCCAGGTTTTCTACCTCTGCAGCATGCTCATAGATGAACCTCTTCCTGGGCTCAACCTTTTCTCCCATCAGAATTGTGAAGATCTCATCTGCCTCTATCAGATCCTCTGTAACGATCTTTTTTATCACCCTCGTCTCGGGGTTCATTGTTGTTTCCCATAACTGTTCCGGATTCATCTCTCCCAGACCTTTGTATCTCTGGATCTCTGGATTTTCCAGTTTTTTCAGAAGTTCTTCCAGCTCCTGGTCACTGTAGGCATAGTACTCCTCTTTCCCCTTTTTTACTTTATAGAGAGGTGGCAATGCCGCATAGATATGTCCATTTTCTATTAAAGGTCTCATATACCTGAAGAAGAATGTTAAAAGAAGTGTCCTTATATGAGATCCATCAACATCTGCATCTGTCATTATTATTATCTTGTTGTATCTCAGTTTGCTTATATCGAAATCCTCTCCTATTCCTGTTCCTATTGCTGTGATCATTGTTTTTATCTCTTCATTCTTCAGGATTCTGTCAAGTCTTGCTTTTTCCACATTCAGTATCTTCCCTCTCAGGGGCAGAATAGCCTGAAATGTCCTGTCTCTTCCCTGTTTGGCTGATCCACCCGCAGAGTCTCCCTCAACGAGATATAACTCACACTTTGAGGGGTCAGTTTCACTGCAATCTGCAAGTTTTCCTGGAAGAGTTGTTACCTCAAATGCAGTTTTTCTTCTCACCAGCTCTCTTGCTTTTTTTGCTGCCTCTCTCGCTCTGGCAGCAGAGAGTATTTTTTCCATTATTTTTTTTGCTTCAGTGGGGTTTTCCTCAAGAAAATCTATAAGTTTCTCAAAGACTATTGAATCCACTATACCCTTTATTTCACTGTTTCCCAGCTTCGTTTTTGTCTGTCCCTCAAACTGTGGTTCATTCAGTTTCACAGAAATAACAGCTGAAAGTCCCTCTCTACAATCCTCTCCTGCTATCTTTTCATTGTCCTTTATGAATTTATTCTGAAGAGCATAGGTATTGAATGCTCTTGTAACTGCTGTCTTGAAACCTGAAAGATGCGTTCCCCCCTCCTTTGTATTTATATTGTTTGCAAAGGTGAAGATATTCTCGGTATATGCCATGCTGTACTGAAGTGCTACCTCAACTATAACATCTTCCTTTTCACCGTAGATGTAAAGAGGCTCTTTATTCAGGACTTCCTTATTTTTGTTCAGATGCTTCACAAAGGAAACAATGCCTCCATCATATTTAAACGATTTTTTTATACCTTTTCTCTCATCTATCAGATCTATTTTCAATCCTTTATTCAGAAACGCCAGTTCTCTGAGTCTTGTTGCCATAGTTTCAAAATGAAAAGTTGCATTCCTGAAGATCTCTCTATCTGGAAGAAATCTTATCTTTGTACCGCTCTGATCTGTTTTATCGATCGCCTTTAACTCTGTAACTGGCTGCCCCTTTATATATCTCTGATAATAAACATTTCCGTTCCTTTTTACTGTAACCTCTAAGAACTCTGAAAGAGCATTTACCACGCTTACCCCCACACCATGCAATCCCCCTGAGATCTTGTAACTCTTTTTATCGAATTTACCTCCTGCATGGAGTATTGTGAGAACTATCTCGAGAGCAGGCTTTTTGTACTCAGGATGCACGTCTACGGGTATCCCTCTGCCATCATCCTCCACAGTAACAGAGTTATCCTTATGTATGATCACGGTAATATTTTTACATGCCCCCGCAAGGACCTCATCTATACTGTTATCCACAACTTCGTACACTAAATGATGAAGCCCATAGCTATCTGTAGAGCCTATATACATACTTGGCCTTTTTCTCACAGCTTCTAACCCTTCCAGAACTTGTATATTTTCGGCTGAATACTCCATGATATCACTTCCCCGCAATGAAAATAACTTTTTTCGCTTTTTTTTCTGGGACAGTAAATTTATAGTCCGAATAATATAATATATTTTTAAATCCTGCTTCTTTCAGGATTTTCATCCATTCCTCAAATCTCATTATCTTTATTCTACGATCTTCACAGTATGTTGTCAATACACCATTATCATCGATCAGTCCAAACTCTTTCTCATCGATAATTCCATGAAGATCCTCTATATTTCTTTTTATGTATCTCATTATATTTAAGTTTTTCCGCTGATAAAATAAAGTTTCTTCTTTCTTATACCTTTCGATCCACGATAAAAAATTGGTGATCTCGAGGAGAAAAATCCCGTTTTTCCTCAGAGAGCTTTTTATCTTTTTAAGCATTTCAAGAAGAGCATTGTAATCATGTATAAAATTCAGAGAATCTCTTAAAGATATGACAGCATCAAAATCGTTTTTGTAATCTATTTTCTCTATATCTTTCTGTTTTATATTGATATTAAGCATTTTCCCCCTTGTTCTGTATGAAAAAAACTGAAGCATATCTTTATTTTTGTCTATACCAGTTATATTATACCCTTTTCTGGCAAGAGATATTGAAACACTGCCTGTCCTGCACGATAACTCAAGTACATCTCTTACAGAGTACTTTTTAAAAATAGAGTCTATGAACATGATTTTTTCATTCTCTTCAGGATAAAATACATCATAAAATTTCGCATGTTTCATAAGTTAATTAAGAGTATAATTTTAAAAAGTTATGTTTCTATAGGTTATCCATCAGTTCGAAAAAGATATAAATCATGAAATCCCATTGAGATGGAGGATAAAATGAGAACATATGATTTAATAAAAATAAGGAGTAATGGAGTTATAGAACTTCCTGAAGATGTCGCGTTTGAATTGGGAATTATAGAAGGAGCTTATTTGCTTGCAGAGATAGATGAAAAAGACAAGGAGATATCCTTCGAAAGAATAGCTCTTCCCGGTAAGGATCTGATAGAGATAGATGCTGTTCTGGAGGATAAACCAGGTGTTCTTGCAAAAATTGCCTCTGAATTAGGGAAAAGAAACATGAATATACTTTTCAATGAAGCAGATGAAATAGAATATGAAAAATTATCAGCTCTTGTGATAATAGCTGACATATCGAAATCAAAAATTTCTTTAGAAGAATTGGAAAAAAATATGAGGGCTATGAAATTTGTAAAAGAACTTGAAATTAAAAAGATCGATTAGAGAAAATATAAGAAAATAAAAAATAACAGAACGCATAGAACATAGATGTTGAGATCCGTAGAAACAATTTTATTGATATTCTCGCAGAATGAACATGTGATCTCTGTAAATCTGCGATAGATTCTATCTGTATCATATTCTTTTATATCAAATATTCCCGCTTTCTCGCCATAAAGAAATATAAAAATTCCCATAATAACGGATACAAATGCCTCCAAAAAATGATTCCAGCTCCAGAAATTAAATGTTCCTGCGTAAATAGTTCCAAATACAGTACTCGGGAAAACTCCGATCAGCACACAGATAGCAGAAATAATGATCATCGGAAACAACATCAATTTCGGTGCTTCTTCTGTTGATCTCAGTTTATCAGGGAGTTTTCCAAAGAATATATCTCTGTTTAACTTATAAAATAAAGCAAATGTTCCTCCTCCCGTGAACAGAAAAATACTCTTTAAGATATTGCTGGATAAAGAATCGAAGATAACAGCTTTGCTTGCAAATCCATTAAATAAAGGTATCCCGGAGATCGCAAAGCTTGCTATTATACATGTTATCGCAGTATATGGCATTTTTTTATACAATCCTCCCAGTTTCTTTAAATTTCTTTCTCCTGTTGAGTATATCACAGCTCCCATGCACAGAAATAATAAACTTTTGAAGACAGCATGGTTTATCATATGAAATGTTCCCCCGGCAATACCCATAGATGGGAGATTTACCCCAAGGAGTACGTATCCAATCTGACTTATACTGGAATAAGCCAGTATTCTTTTTATATCATTCTGAAACAAAGCTAAAATCACTCCAAAAACCATTGAAAAGATAGCTATGATCGTTATCCAGTGAATAACTTCATGTGTCATGAAAAATCTCACAATCCCGTAGAGACCGATCTTTATAATGATCCCGGAAAGTAAAGCTGAGATGGGTGAAGGTGCTACAGGATGTGCTTCCGGAAGCCAGAAGTGAAGAGGAAATGCTCCAGCCTTTATCAAACATCCAAGAAGGAACAAAAGAGAGGAGATACCATTTAAATTCTCCATATCATAGTTGCCTTCCTGAAGATAAACTATGAATGCTGAGATCAGAATCAGAGCCCCTCCCATAAAACACATGATCAAATACATAAAGCCAGCTCTTCTTGCTCTTTCAGTTCCTCTGTACATCACCAAAAAGAATGAGAAGAGTGTTGTCATCTCAAAAAATATG
This sequence comes from Methanomicrobia archaeon, assembly GCA_021159325.1. Lineage (GTDB taxonomy): Archaea > Methanobacteriota_B > Thermococci > Methanofastidiosales > B48-G16 > B48-G16. The sequence goes on from JAGGSA010000024.1 coordinate 7,655, forward strand.
TAAAATGTAAGAAGATCTCCTGAGAGAAAGCTGCCCAAAGTAAATCCCATAGCTAAAAGTAGTGAAGGATAATATCCGTGATTATCCTTTTTGATGTATTTTATCGAATATACAAGAATTAAAATATTCAAAAATGAGATAAAGAGAAGCATAACAAAATTTACTCTGTCAACAAAAAAATGCAGATCGAAAATCATTCTTATACTGGAATTTATCTCCTCCCCATTAAATATCTCAGGGTACACTGAGAGAACTGTCAGGAAGGATATCATAGATACAAAAATGGAAACATAAATCCCTGATTTTTTTACAGATAGTATTATCAATGCTCCTGTAATTGGGAAAAGCACCGCAAAAATTATATTCATACAATACCTCCCAAGGTCTTTGCTGCCAGTTCGACTATATCTGATATCATCAGGGGTAAGATGCCAAGGATAATGCATAAGGAAGAAGTTATATAAACAGGTATCCGCATTGAATATGGTATTTTATAATCCTCTGAAGTTCTGAACAGATAATAAGAAGCTCTCAGAAGATATACCGCAGAAATTATACTTGTAAAAAGGATTACTCCTGCGTACAATGTGTATGAAGTTTCTACTGCAGCAAGACATACATAATATTTCCCAATGAAACCACAGGTAAATGGTAATCCTATCATAGAGATTGCACCTATGAAAAATGGTATGCTTACGAAGGGTTTGCTTTTTAAATTGAGGAGATTCAGATCTCCAATCATTCCAGAACAGAGGAAAAGACATACTTTTGCCACTGCATGAGCCAGAATCATGTATAGTCCACCTATGATCCCCAGTTCTGTTCCAAAGCTGAGAGCTAAAAATATAATGCCAATCTGATTTATACTTGAATATGCCAGCATTTTTTTCAGATTTTTTTGAGATAAAGCCAGAAAACTACCGAATATTACAGTGATTGCTCCTAAAGCAATTAAAACATCATTCATCTCAAAGAAATTCGTTCTAAATACTGTATAGAATAATCTCAGCATTGAATATATGCCAATCTTCAAAACTAATCCTGAAAGAAACGCAGAGACAGGTGGAGGAGCTATAGAATGGGCGTCAGGAATCCAGAAATGCAGAGGAAAAATTCCTGATTTTATACCTAAGGATGTCAGGAAAAGCAAAAATGTTATTTTGAGTTGTGGTGTGTTCATCGAAGAAATTATATCTATATTCAAAACACCTGTAGTTTTGTAAACAATGCCTGTCCCCAATAAAAAAAGTACCGAGGCTATACTGCCCAGAGTGAGGTACTTGAAACTTGCTTTATATGATCTCTTCTCCTTGGACACAACCAAGATATATGTGGTGACAGAGAGTATCTCAAAGAAAACATACATATTAAATATATCCCTCGTCAATAAGATTCCCTGCATTCCTCCTGTCATCAACAGATAGAGAATTTTATACTCCGGTGATCTTGACAGTGAGTAGATCATTATTAAAATCAGCAGTGTTAAAGAAAGAAAAGAAAAGAAAAAACTCAGGGCATCCATCTTCAGGGTTATACCCAAGAAAGGGCTCCATCCTCCTATGTTGTAAGTTATAATCTCTCCAGATCTCACTGCAGAGAATGTGGATACTGAAACTAAAAAAGGGATTAAAATACCTGTGATTGATAAGAAATTCTCGAAAAATATATTTCTTCTAAAAACTCGCATGAGAGATAAGATAAAGGATACAAAAAACGGTATTATAACAATGAATATAATATCCATCAAATATCCTCCAGTATTTTAATATCAAGAGTTTTATATTTTTCATAGATCTTCAAAGCGAGAACTAAGGCCAGGCTTGTGATGCATACCTCTACCACTATCGTTGTGAGCATCAGAGTATGTGGGAGTGGATCCACATAGAGATTATCTCCTGAGATTATGGGCGCTATTCCGTTATTTACATATCCCAGACTTACAAAGAAAAGCACTATGCCTGTAGAGATAATAATCAATCCCAAAATTATTTTGAAGATATGTCTTTTTGCTATCATTCCGTATAAGCCTATAAGAATCAGGATTATACCAGTAATTATCCCGTTTAGAATCATCTAATCCCCCCTTTCAATATACTGCAGTATAATAAAAAACAGAATAGCGAATCCTGCTCCAATTTTAAGTCCAATAGCAAGATTTATGAATGGTATAGTTCCACCACTGAGTAAATTGCCCGGAGTTCCCTTGGTGATGAAGTTCGAAAAAAGGAATCCTCCGAAAAATATTCCCAAGACCCCTATAAACAAGAAGATTAAAGCACCTATATTTTCGAATATGGAAAGATTTTTGTTATGTCTTTTTATTCCAAATACCACATAAATCAGGAGCGCACACGATCCAAGTATAACCCCCCCTTGAAATCCTCCACCTGGAGTTAAATGACCATTTATTATAATATAAACACCAAACAGGATCATGAAGGGTGTTACTATATCAGTTGCAGTTTCAACTATCCTCGAACTCATTTTTTATCACCTTTCAAGACTGTAAAAACCCCGAGGATCGCTATAAAAAAGATAATGGTCTCTCCAAGTGTGTCATAAGCTCTGTAATTCGCAAGTATAGCACTGACCAGATTTACTGCCCCTGTCTCAGAAACTCCCTTTTCGATGTACATCTCCCCAGCAATCCCTGACTCGCCTCCAAACTCTAACTTCAGATTGAATAATATAAGAATTCCAAAGATCACAACAATTATAAAACCTATCATTGCCTTCATTCACATACCTCCGTTTTATGAATTACAAAAACAAAAATTCCAAAAAGAGCCCCTTCAGCCACTATGGACGAAAGAGCAACATCTGGTGCTTGGAGCTGAAATAAAACAACAGCAAAAATGCCACTGAGAATACCGTAGAGTATTATTGCACTGATGAAATTTTTGCTTTCTATTATCATAACAGCCAGCACTATTAGCAAACCTAAGAGAATCTCATGGATAATCCCGAGCATACATATCCACCACTGTTATTTTATCAGGTTTAATTCCACTTTTATGGGCAGTTCTTGCCAGGGCATGAGAAACTACAGGGTTCAGAAGAAAGATAAGTATGGCAATAGTGAGTATCTTTATTGAAGTTAAAGTTATACCGGTATACGCTGTCAGTGCAAGAAGTATTGATAACGCCCCCCCGGTATCACACTTTGTTGATGCATGAAGTCTCGTATAAACATCCGGAAATCTTATTATGCCAAGAGCTCCGAAGACCATGACAGTACATCCTGCGATAAAAAGTAACAGCTCAAGCATTCTTAGCCTCCTCCAGTGATCTCACAAGAATCAGAGGTCCCAAGAAATTGATCAGTGAATAGGCTACAGCTAAATCCAGAAAGATATATCTCTCGTAAAATACTGAAAGCAGGACAAGAAGAACAATCATCTTTGTTCCTATGGTATTGAAACCTATCATTCTGTCAATTGCTGTTGGTCCATAGATTACTCTGAAGATGCAGAGTATGGAAGTGAAAATTAAAACTGCGGAAACTACACTCAGTGGATTTACCAGAATATCCTCTCCAGCCATTTATCCAGACCTCCTTTTATCATATCTCCAGCTCTTTCGGAACTGAACGTTTTAACATCTATCCAGTGCACATACAGTGTATTTCCCTCAAGAGTTCTCTTGACATCTATGGTAAGAGTACCGGGGGTCAGGGTAATGAGATTTGCCAGGGCTGTAACTCCTGTATCTGACCTGAGATCTGTTTTGATTTTCACTATGCCAGGTTTTATATCCATGAATATGACATGTTTCGCTACATTAACATTCGCCTCGATCAATCGGAAAAGATAGATAAAGATCAATTCAGGGACATACAATAATACAAAATTCAATATTCTTTCTATAATATGTCCCCTGCTTCTTATATCCTTCGTGATAAGATCGTATGTAAAAATAGAGACAATAAAGGAGAGACCTAAGCCTATCACCATACTAAAAATCTCAAATTTTGCAGAAAGTATAATCCAGTATAAAAACAACACAAGCCATGTGATTATAATTTTCTGTGTTCTTGTTAAAACTTTTTTGTATTTCAGTTCAGTTTCAATTTTTGTTTTTATCCTGTCAATTCTTTCTCTGAGATAGAAATGCATCTTTGACATACTATAAATATGTTCTTTATATTATAAAAAATTAACTATTTATCTTAGAGAATCTCCATAACGGCTATCTTTTCAAAGATTTCTTTTTTATCTGTCGTTCCAAAAAAAGACTTTATCTTTTCCATCTTCCCCTTTATTTCAGAGATTCCCTCCTCCTCGGGTATCAGGATCCCCAATCTTTTCATGTTGTCCTTAACTCCAATCTCCATAGCTTTTGATATCTGTGTTTCACCAGAAAGTCTTAAAAGAAACTCTATTCTGGGATCTTTGGCTATGTTTCTCTTTTTTTCAAAAGCTTTCTTCATATGAATATATGCAAAGATCACATGCTCCTCATCTATGATATAATCGGGATCAAAAAGGTATCCCTCATACCTCTGAAGTACCTCCTCCTTACTCAGTATATTGTGTATCTCAATGATCTTCATGATCTTTATCGGGAGACGGATATATAAATAGGTAGGTTATTAACACTGATTAGCAACATCATATAGTTTTACAAAGCAGTATAACCGAAAAGTATATAAAGGATAATATGCAGATATTATTCAGATATGTATGATACAAGTATCTCCCGAAGTGAAACCCTATGAAATTGATTTCAGTACAGATACCGGAACTCTACTTGGAGGGAATAGATATTATGGTAGCATCAGGATATTATGCAAACAGAAGCGAAGCCATAAGAACAGCGGTAAGGGACTTAATAGTAAAAGAATTAGGAGGATTTCAGGAGATAGAAAAAAGAAGACCTCTATTAAAAGCTCTTCCAACAGAAGAGGAAAAAAAGGAGGGAGGATGAGATAATGAGAAGTATCTTAGAAAAAGCAGAAAAATATGTTAATTATGCTGAAGAGGAGGATTTTGGTAAGGCAAGAATTGCAGTAATAGGCATAGGTGGTGCTGGGAATAATACCATCAACAGATTACACACCTTGGGCGTTCACGGAGCTGAGACAATTGCTATGAATACAGACAGACAACATTTAGATATCATAGAAGCAGATAGAAAAATGCTTTTGGGAAGAGAACTTACGAAAGGACTCGGTGCCGGAGGAGACCCCAGTATAGGATGGCAGGCTGCTGAGGAAGATAGATACAAAATAAAGGAACTGCTGGAGGATATTCAGCTTGTATTTCTTGCAGCAGGAATGGGAGGAGGTACCGGTACAGGAGCAGCTCCCCTTGTAGCTCAGGTTGCCAAGGAACTCGGTATCCTAACCATCGGTGTTGTAACACTCCCTTTTAAAATGGAAGGCGATATAAGACTAAAAAAAGCACAGGCAGGACTTAAAGCTTTACAGGCTAATTGTGATACTGTTGTTGCTCTCGATAATAATAAACTAATGAGCCTTGTTCCAAAACAGCCTGTAAATTATGCTTTCAGTGTTGCCGATGAGGTCCTTGCTGAGATGGTAAAGGGATTGTCCGAAACTATAACACAGCCCAGTCTCGTGAATCTGGATTTTGCAGATGTAAGAACAGTCATGGAAGATGGTGGAGTGGCAATGATCGGTGTAGGAGAATCAAGCTCAACAAACAGAGCAGAAGAAGCAGTTGCTGAGGCACTGCGGAATAAACTTCTCGATGTGGACTATACGGAGGCAAAAGGTGCTTTAGTTCACTGTTCTGGCGGTCCAGATATGAAGCTTTATGAGGCAAATAGAGTAGGAGAGTTAGTCAAGGGGATGGTAAAGGATAAGGATAGCCAGGTAATATGGGGTGCAAGAATCGACGATAATCTCAGAGAGTCAATAAGAGTTATGGTAATAATGACAGGGGTCAAATCTCCATGGATATCTGGCAGAGTGCTGGATAACGATGGTGCAAAGATCTCCTTTGCTCAGTTTAAAAGAAAGAAATCATCTTACTGGCCAAGTTTTGGGATTGATTCATTCTGAGGAGGGGTTCCATCGCCTCCTTCCCCCTCCTTATTTTTCTCTTTATTTATCTCTTTATAAAGCCTTTTTAAAACCTCTATTGTCCCCGAAGAGCTGTAATTCTTTCTGAATTTCAGCTGTATAAGCCCTATCCTCATTTCTCTTTTCTGAAGCTCTTTCTCCACCCATTCCTTATTCTGATCAGGACCGAGAAAGATAATATCTGGATCTATAATTTTGATAACCTTAAAAAAGTCATTTAAATCTCCTAAATATGCTTTTTTAACATATTTTATATTTTCTACCATTAGTTTCCTCTCATTTTCATTAAATATTGGCTTTCTTCCTTTAATTTTCTCAACATTCTTATCTCTAGCTATAATCACATATACATCCCCACATTTACTTGCTTCTTCAAAAAGATAGATATGTCCTGGGTGGATTATATCAAATGTTCCTGCAATTACTACCTTCATCTTCATCACATAATATCTGGATATTATCCAGTACTTCTTTATCCTTTATGAAATAGGATAAAAATATATTGTTGAAAATCTTTAAAAAGGATGAGGTCAGAAAATATTTTTATGGAGATAATAAAAAGATATAAAAAGTTTATACTGGTAGGAATTCTCATCTTTATCACGGGATGGATAGCAGGATACCTAGTATTCCTGAACAATCCAGATATGGCACTTAGAGAATCTTCCTTATTCAGTGGAATAGAAAAGAAATTCACTTTCTTTGAGAATCTCAGTACACCAGGTAGAGTAGTTTTCCTGTTCCTGAACAATATACTTGTGGCTGTATTATCCATATTCCTTGGATCGATCCTGGGACTTTTTCCCATCATAGCAGCATTTATAAATGGCTTCACAGTGGGGGTGATCTCTGGAAGTATAATAGAAACAGAGGGAGCAGGATATCTGCTTGCAGGGCTGGTGCCTCATGGGATTTTTGAACTTCCTGCAATTTTTATCTCCATAGGAATGGGATTGAAACTTGGATACCTGATTCTGAGTACAATAATCTCCATACTACTCGGAAGATCCACAAAGGACGAGGAGTTCAGGATCTTTTTGAGAGATATGAAACAGGCATTTAAACTTATAATAGTATTGCTTGCAATAGGTGCGATCATAGAGGTTCTGATAACTCCTCTGTGTATAAAGATAGCCGGAGGTTAAAAGATGGATAAAGAACTGATAGATATACTGGCATGTCCTGTGTGCAAAGGAGATGTTTTTCTGGATGAGAAAGAGAACAAGATAGTATGTAAAAAATGTGGAAGAAAATACAGAATCGAAGATGGAATACCAATAATGCTTGCAGAGGAAGCTGAACTATAGAACTATTTTTCCATCGAATACCGTTTTTTCCACCTTTATTTTTTCTATATCCTCTGAGGAGATACTATCTGAAAGTATAACTACATCTGCAAGTTTTCCTTCTTCTATACTTCCCAGATCATTTTCTCTGTATGCAAGATATGCACTCCCATAGGTGTATATCCTGATAGCATCCTCTACTGATATACCCTCCCCATAAGGATCATTCACAGCCCATTTTATTCCAAATAAAGGAGAAAATGGCATGCAATCAGATCCAAATCCCATCTTAATCCCTTTTTCCATCATCTTTCTATATCTATTATTCAGGGAAGCTCTATCCCCCAGTCTTTCCACATACATGTTTTCAGACCATTTGAGAAAGTTTGGCTGCAGAGAACACGGAACATCAAGTTTTTTTATTCTCTCACGGATTTTTTCATCTGTTATCTCCACATGTTCCATTTTATGTCTTATTTTTCCCGGAATTTTCTCTAAGCAATCCAGTACCTGCTCTATTGCTCTGTCACCTATGCAGTGTATCATCGCCTGAAGTTCATTTTCATCAGTTTTTTTTATCAGCTCCATAAGCTCTTCATTCTCATAGATCAATGTACCTTTGCTCTCTGTCCCCACATAATTGAAGCTTAATGCAGCTGTTTTTGCTCCCAAGGATCCATCTGTGAAGATCTTGATTCCATTGAATCTCAGTTTTTCAGATCCTATCCTTGATAACCCTGATTTCACAACATAATCAATATACTTTGCCTTCATATAAAGATGAGCCCTTATTCCAAGTTTTCCATTGTTTTCCAGTCTTTCGTAGGCTCTGAAGATCCTGGGGGTCACAGTATCCACAATGCTTGTGACTCCAAGGGAATATGCAAGTTTTGTTGAGTTTTCTATTCCTCTGATATAATCCTCAATACTCTTTGGATACATCTTTGAGATTCCTGAAAGATTTTCTTCTTTGAATATACCCCTTTCAAGATCATAGAACTCTGGATTGAGTTCTTTAAGATCTAAATTTTCTATGGCAGAAGAGTTGAGAACAGCTAAATGACCGCATACTCTGTATGCTATCACAGGGAAATCAAAGATATCGAGATCTTTTCTCAGTATATATCTTTTTTCCCTGAAAAGAGATTCATCCCATCCGTGAACAACATTCAATTTTTTCTTTTTTATTCTCCCGAGAACTTCCTCTATGCTTCTGCAATCTGAAACATCACTTTCCATGCTGAGACCCATATTTGCAAAATGAGTATGTGAATCAAAAAAACCTGGAATAACAGTTTTTCCTTCTGCATCTATCACAGTGGTATCTTTATTGATTAAACTATCTATCTCCCCAATTTTTTTTATTCTGTTCCCTTCCACGTAAATATTCTTCTCATCAATTCCAAAAACATCTCCATTTATTATGGCAAGACTCATAATATCTGTTTTTTCATGACAATAAAAAGGTTTTTATTTTCTGTAAGGGAGTATCATTCATGAAGACCCTGTTTATTATTCTGGATGGAGTTGGGGACAGACCATGGAAAGGAAAAACACCTCTGATCTCAGCAAATAAAAAGAATATAGATGAAATCTGCGAAGAGGGAATAAATGGAGTCATGCATACAATTGACAGAGGAATAATCCCTGGCAGTGATACTGCTCATCTTGCTCTTTTTGGATACGATCCTTACAGATATTATAGGGGAAGAGGAACATTTGAAGCTTTGGGGGCAGGTTTCTCCTTGGAAAAAGGAGATATAGCTTTCAGAGTGAACCTTGGTACAGTGGATAATAACCTCATAATACAGGATAGGAGGGCGGGGAGAGACGCCTACAGATTAAAGGAGCTTCTTGAAAGTATAGATGGAATGGATATAGATGGTATCAAGGTTATTGCCAAACATACAACAGAACATAGAGGGGTAGTTATTTTAAAAGGAAAAAACCTCACAAACAAAATATCAGACATAGATCCGCATAAGACAGGTGTAAAAGTTCTGAAATGCAAGCCTATGGAAAAAAAAGCAGAGTTTACAGCATCTATTGTGAATAAACTTGTAGATAAAGCTTATAAAATCTTTTCCGAACATGAAGTTAATAAGGAGAGGAAGAAAAAGGGAAAACTTCCAGCAAACTATCTCCTTCTGAGGGGAGCAGGAATTTACGAAGATGTAGAAAGTTTTAAAGAAAGATACAATATAAAGGCATGCTGTATAGCTGGAGGGGCTCTTTATAAAGGTGTGGCAAGGTACCTTGGAATGGATGTAATAGATGTTAAGGGTGCTACAGGAACTGTGAATACGGATTTAAGAGCAAAGGCAAAAGCAGTATCTGATAATTTCGAGAGATACGATTTTATCTTTGTGCATATAAAGGGTACAGACTCTGCTTCTCATGATGGAAATTTTGATCTGAAGAAAAAAATGATAGAAAGAATAGACTCAGAGTTTATATCGGAAATAAAGGATCTGGAGTGTATAAAGGTTTTAACAGGTGATCATTCTTCGCCGGTAATATTAAAAAGACATTCCTCAGATCCTGTTCCTATTTTACTCTGGAATACGGATGTGAGAAAAGATAAAGTGAAAACCTTCAACGAGATATCATGTGCAGAAGGAGGTCTGGGTCATTTAAGGGGAAAGGATGTGATGAAGATCATTCTTGATTATATGAATAAGGGGGAGAAGTTTGGAGAGTGAACAAAAAACTGTCTATATCCTCTATACCTTTGACGAATTTTTTTAAATAATGTTTTAATTCTCTGTAGTATTTAGTGTCTACATTAGCTCCCATGGATTCCAGCTCCTTTCTGTATTTTTTAAACAGTTGAGTGCCCTTTGAATCAAAATCTGTCAGTATGATTATTTTTTTGTCTTTTTTAATTAAATCTAAAGTAAAATCATAGATTTTTCTATACGATATGCATATTATCTCAGAAGTTACACCAATATTTCTCAGGGACTCTGCATCTCTTCTACCTTCTACAAGAATCAGAGCATTTTCCTCTTCTTTCAGTTTTTCAATCAGATCAAAAAGCTCTTTTTCTGAAATCATTTTACTACCAGTTTTTTGAATAAGAATATACCTACGAGAAAGAGGATGACTGTGGTAACTATCAGAATATATATACTGTTTGAGATTGCACTGAACTCCGATCCTTTTAAAACAAGTGCTCTTGCCGCATTGACAGAGTATGTACTCGGGAAGAGGTTTGCTATGGCTTTTACCACAGGATGCATGTTCTCTAAGGGGAACCACAATCCCGAGAGCATGGCTACAGGAATCATGAAAATCCACGAAAATGGCTCAGCCTGATCCTCTCTTTTAGCCCATGCAGAGATGATCATCCCTATCCCTATGCACCAGAGGGCTGTCAGTATATACACCGCAAAGAGGAGGAATATGTTGCCATATATCTTCATTCCAAGAGCAAATCCTACACCCATATAGGTAGCGATCTGGATCAGAGCCACTATGAAAAGAGGAAGAGAGTAACCCAGAAGTATCTGTGTTGAAGTTACAGGAGTTGTCAGTATTCTTTCCATAAAACCTTTCTCTTTATCATGTGTTATCATTCCTCCTGCCGTGGGTATCAGTACCATAAGTCCAAAGATCACTATTCCTGGAGCAAAAAAGTTCACAAGATTTTTTTCATATGAAATATTTATCGGCTCTGAGTCTATCCTGAGGGGGATACTCACCCTGGAAAACTGAAGTGTATATGAAGTAACGATTGAGATGAATTTGGATGCGGTATTTGGAAGAGTTTCGTCATATTTTATCTTCAGATCTATTTCCAGATTACTGTTATTCCATATAAGCATCATATTCTCTCCAAAATGCTCAGGAATCGTCATATATGCCAGTATATTGCCATCTTTCAGATCCTTCAATGCATTTTCCTCATTATCGTATGAAATTATATTAATTCCAGAAATATTCCCAAGATTCTCTATGTATGTTGCTGAGATCTCAGAGTTATCAAGATCTATGATCCCCACATTTATTATTTCTTCACCAGAACTTCCAAAAGCAACATTAAATATCAGCATAAAGGCTATGGGCATTCCAAGAAGAAATCCTATCCTCATTCTGTTTCTGAATATCTCCTTGATATTTCGTGAAGTTAATGCTAAAATCATTCTCTCAACTCCTTTCCAGTTATCTCAATAAAAACTTCTTCCAAAGTGGGTTCTTCTGTTTTTATACTTTTTATAATAACACCCTCCTTGGACAGACGCTCCACAATACCCTTTATATCTCCATCTTCTATAACTAACCTGTTATTATCTATTGTATACTTTCCTTTAACGTTCTCTATGTTTTCTCCCTCCACCAACACAACTTTCTTTTTGCTGTACCTCTCCTTCAATCTCTCAGGTGTATCCAGTGCAACTATTCTTCCTTCGTCTATGATTCCTATTCTATCAGAGAGCTGATCCGCCTCTTCCATATAATGTGTTGTGAGAAGGATAGTTTTCTCTCCTTTAAACTTCCTTATATACTCCCATATTGCCCGTCGTGATTGGGGATCGAGACCCAAGGTAGGCTCATCCAAAAAGAGGATCGCAGGATCATGGATCAGTGCCATGATAAGACTCAATCTTCTTTTCATCCCCCCGGATAATTTGTGAACAGGGTCTTTTGCTCGTTCCATAAGCCCCAATGTCTCTAAAAGTTCTTTTGATCTCTCTTTTATTGTTTTTTTATCCATTCTATGAAGTCTGCCTATTAACTCAAGATTTTCCCATGAGTTGAGAAACTCTGATATCACAGTCTCCTGAGGCGATACTCCTATCACTTTTTTTACCTCGTAAGGCTGTTCAACAGCATCATATTCCAGAATCCTGATCTTTCCATGTGTAGGATTTAAAAGACAGGAGAGCATTTTTATAGTCGTTGTCTTTCCTGCACCATTCGGTCCAAGAAGTGAAAAAAGCTCTCCTTTTTTTATTTTCAGATTGAGATTATCAACTGCGATCAGGCCATTAAATTCCTTTGTCAATCCATGTGTCTCAATTGCAATCATACAGAGATATCCTATACTTTATTTAAAAATATTTCTTTAAATTGAGATCATTTATACACGGATATAGAATTTTATCCCAAAGATTTATAAACAGGATAGAGATACAGAGTTCTCAATGATGCTTATCCTCACAGAGAAACCAAATGTTGCTAATAAAATTGCAAGTTCACTGGGAAAACCAATTCAGAAAAAGGATGGAAAAGTGAGTTATTATATCATAGAAAGCAAGAATATCATTGTGGCATCTGCTGTAGGCCATATATATTCTCTGAGACAGGCGAGACCTATAGATGACTACCCCTTTTTTGATTATATCTGGGTACCTGTATATAAATATAATGAAAATTCCAAATATGTAAGGGATTATGAAAAAACTTTGAAAAAACTGTCTAAAAAGTGTAAAGAGTTTGTAAATGCATGCGATTATGATACAGAGGGAAGTGTTATAGGATATAATGCACTGAGGTTCGCATGCAGAGCGGACCCCGAAAGGACAAGGAGGATGAAGTTCTCAACGCTTACAAAAAAGGAACTTCAGGAAGCCTTTGAGAATCTGCTTCCTCTTGATTTCCCCATGATAGAATCTGGATTAACAAGACATGAGTTAGACTGGATATGGGGAATGAATACATCCAAAGCCCTCTCATCATCTGTTGAAAAAGCTATTGGAAGATTTATAATGCTTTCAGCAGGGAGAGTTCAGACACCGACTCTTTATTTTCTTGTTCAGAGAGAAAAGGAGATCAGAGAGTTTAAGCCTGAGATATACTATGAGATCTATATTTTATTTGAAAAGGATGGTATAGAGGTAAAAGCACTATTTCCTGAGAGACTGAACAAAGAAACAGCAGAAAAGATAAGAAAGAACTGTGAGGGAAAGGATGGTATAGTAGAAAGCATTAAGAAGACTAAAAAAAGAATAAAGCCTCCAATACCAATGGATCTTGGGACTTTACAGTCAGAATGCTACAAAAACTTTGGATTGAGTCCAAAAAATACTCAGAGAATAGCACAGAGTTTATATGAGTCAGGGTTGATATCCTATCCAAGAACATCATCTCAAAAACTTCCTGAAACAATAGATTTTAGAGGAATACTCAAAAATTTAAGAAAAGAGTATTCTTTAGCAGAAGAAATTCTAAAAAAAGGAAAACTTGTACCCATTCAGGGAAAAAAAGAAGATCCAGCTCATCCTGCAATTTATCCTACGGGAGAATTAAGAAAATTATCTGGAAATGAGAAAAAAGTTTACGATCTGATAGTGCACAGATTTATATCTCATTTTGCTGAGAACGCTATCAAAGAAAGCATAAAAGCTGATATAAAGGTAGATAAGTACATATTTATAGCAAGAGGTATAAGAACTGTAGAGGAGGGATGGCTGAGATATTATGGAAAATATACAAAAAGTGAGGACAAGATACTACCTGAATTACATAAAGATGAGATTATAAAGATAGAAAAGATAGTGGTGGAAGAAAAAGAGACAAAACCACCTCCAAGATATAATCCCGCTTCTGTAATAAAAGAAATGGAAAAACTCGGTATAGGAACAAAAGCAACAAGGGCTGCCATACTCGATATCCTCTATACCAGAAATTATATAAAGGGAACTCAGATCGAGGTCACAGAGCTTGGTGAGAGGATAATAGATACACTTGAGAGATACTGTCAGGAGATCGTCTCTGTGGAGTTAACTAGACATTTTGAGGAGGAGATGGAGAAAGTCTATGAAGGGAAGGTTAAAAGGGAGGAGGTAATAGAAGAGGCAAAAAGAAAACTGATAAAGATCTTTGAGGAGTTCAGGAAAAAAGAAGAGGAGATAGGTAAAGAGATTGCAGAGGCTTTTAAGGCAACAGAGAGAAACAACAATATTATAGGGAAATGTCCGAAATGTGGGGGGGATCTGAGGATAATAGTATCAAAAAAAACAGGAAAGAGATTTGTGGGATGTTCAAACTACCCTAAATGTGATAACTCATTTCCTCTGCCACAGAAGGGCAAGATCGTGAATACCAAGAAAGTATGCGAATGTGGATATCCTATTTTGAGGATAGGAAGATGGAGTTTCTGTATAAATCCAGAATGCCCTAAAAAGAGTTAGTTTTTATATGGAATTCTTACTTTATTCCCACATTCCAGACATGTTATAATAATTCTTTTGTTCCGCAATCTTATTCTTGCATTCACACCAGGTTTAAGAAATTTTTGACATTTTTTGCAGTATCTTCTTTTCCATTTCCTCGGTATTCTAACTCTGCACCTCATGCTTATCCTTCTTGCTAACTGTGCATATCTATCTGCAAGTTCTGGTTTTTCTTTGAAAACTTCATCTGCTCTTTTGAAGAGGGCATTGATGCTTCTCAGAGCTCTTCTTCTTATAATCTTCTTATTCCTCATTACAGAGGAAAAAGTTTTAAAAGATAAAAAGTTATGCCTCTGGTATGAAAATAGTAGAGTGCGTTCCAAACTTCAGTGAGGGGAGAAATATAGAGAATATAAACAGAATAATCGATGCGATAAAGAGTGTTGAGGGTGTCAAGGTTCTGGATACAGAGTCTGATAAAGATCACAACAGAAGTGTAATAACGTTCATAGGGGATCCTGAGAGCGTTGAAGAAGCAGCATTCAGAGGGTGTAAAAAAGCATCGGAGCTTATAGATTTAAATAAGCATAAGGGAGAGCATCCAAGGATGGGTGCAACAGATGTTATCCCTTTTATTCCTGTTTCAGATGTAAGTATGAAAGAGTGTGTATCAATTGCTGAGAAACTCGGGGAAAGAATATGGAATGAGTTAAAGATACCGGTATATCTCTATGAAGAAGCAGCAAGAACTCCAGAAAGAAAAAATCTTGCAGATATAAGAAAAGGAGAGTTTGAGTGGCTTAAGGAAAATATAGAGAAGAGACCACCCGATTTTGGAGACAGGATCCATCCCACAGCAGGAGCAACAGCAGTTGGTGCTCGTGAGTTTCTGATAGCATTCAATGTGAACCTGAATACCAATGATCTCAGTATAGCAAAGAAGATAGCGAAGGCTGTCAGGTTTAAAAGCGGAGGATTCAGGTATGTAAAAGCTCTTGGATTTGAGATAAAAGAGAGGGGGATCGTTCAGGTTTCAATGAATCTGACTAACTATAAAAAAACACCAATATACAGGGTTTTTGAGGCGATAAAGAGTGAAGCTGACAGATATGGAGTATCCATAATCGGGAGTGAGCTGATAGGGCTTGCGCCAATGGATGCATTACTGGATGTGGCGGATTTCTATCTCAGGCTTGAAAACTTTAAAAAGACACAGGTTCTTGAAAGGAGGATATGGGAATGAGGGAGTTTCTTGATAGATTAGCTTCAAAAGATCCTGTTCCTGGAGGAGGTAGTGTTGCTGCATTATCGGGTGTCTTAGCTTCATGCCTGGGATTGATGGTCTGCAATCTCTCTGATATCCAAAACGAAAAATTGGAGAATTTAAGGAAAGATCTTGAAGAACTTATAAAAAAAGATGAAGATGCCTTTAATGGTGTTATAGCTGCTTATAAATCCAAAAACAAAGAACTGAAAAAAGAGGCTCTTAAGAAAGCAAGTATTGTTCCCCTGAAAACATCAGAAAAATCCCTTGAAGTTTTGAGAGAATTAAGAGAGATCGTTGAAAAAGGAAAAAAATCTGCGATCACTGATATAGGAGTTGCTGCACTTCTTGCAGATTCGGGGATAAAAGGTGCCATTCTTAATATCAAGATAAATACAAAGTATATAAAAGATGAAGTTTTTGTGAGAGAGATTGAGGAAAAATACAGAAAAATAGAAAAAGAAGGAGAGGAACTGAAGAAAGAAATTCTCAGTATAGTTGAGGAATCATTATGAACGATTATGAGATAGCAAACTCTGTAAAAATGATGGAGATAGAGGAAATAGCTGAAAAAGTAGAGCTTAAAATAGAAAAACTTGGGAGATACAAAGCCAAGATACCTCTTCATGAAAGAAAAAAAAGAGGCAAATTAATACTCGTAACAGCAAGCACTCCAACGCCAAAGGGAGAAGGTAAAACAACAGTAGCCATAGGGTTATCCCAGGCTCTCTGGAAGCTGAATAAAAAAAGTATTGTGACATTGAGAGAGCCTTCACTCGGTCCTGTTTTCGGGATAAAGGGAGGAGCATGCGGAGGGGGATACTCCCAGGTAATACCTATGGATGATATAAATCTTCATTTTACTGGAGATATACATGCAGTTACCTCTGCACATAATCTTCTATCAGCGTTGATCTCAAATCATCTCTATCGAAAAAATGACCTGAGGATAGAGAAGATCGTGTGGAACAGAGTTATGGATATGAACGATCGTGCATTGAGGAGAATAATCATAGGACTGGATTCCTTTATACAGGAGGAGTCTTTCAGCATAACAGCAGCCTCGGAAGTAATGGCTATCCTCTGTTTATCAGAAAACTTAGATGATCTTAAAAAGAGACTCTCAGATATAATAATCGGGTATTCATATGATAAAAAAATCATAAAAGCAGAAGATCTCAATGCTCAGGGAGCCATGACAATTCTTCTGAAAGATGCAATAAAACCAAATTTAGTTCAGACGACTGAGAATACTCCTGCGATAATTCATGGAGGACCCTTTGCAAATATAGCACATGGAACGAACTCCTTAGTATCAACAAAGATAGCATTAGGACACTGTGATTATGTTGTGACAGAAGCAGGTTTTGGATCTGATCTTGGAGCTGAAAAATACTTTGATATTTTCTGCAGAGTGGGAAAAGAAAAGGTGGACTGTGTTGTTCTCACCACAACTATAAGGTCATTGAAAATTCACGGTGAAACATTGGAGAGAGGGTTTGAAAATCTGAGGGCGCATATAAAAAATATAAAGAACTTTGGAATACCCCTCGTTGTTGCCGTGAACAGATTCCCTGATGATAAAAAGGAGGAGATCGAACTGATCCAGAAGCTATGTGAAAGAGAAGGAGTGGAAGCAATAGAATGTGAAGTCCATGAGAAAGGAGGGGATGGCGGAGTAAGACTCGGTGAGAAAGTGATTGAACTGTGTGAAAAGAGAAATAATTTCAGATTTTTATATGATATGGATGAGAGTATAAAAGATAAGATAGAGAAGATAGCCAGAAATGTTTACGGCGCTGAATCTGTGAAATACACAAAAAAAGCCAGCTCGGCAATAAAGGATTTAGAAAATTACGGACTGGATAAAAAGATGATCTGCATGGCAAAAACACAGTACTCCCTGAGTGATGATCCCAAGAAGCTGGGAGCGCCAAAAAACTTCTCCATGACCGTAAGGGATATAAAAATAGCCAATGGGGCAGGATTCATAATTCCTCTCTGTGGAGAGATAATGACAATGCCAGGGCTACCGAAGAAGCCGGCAGCAGTAAATATGGATATCGTTGATGGAAAGATAAAAGGACTTTTTTGATATGTGAGGGAAATAAAAACTAATTTGTCCTATAAGTCTGTTTCTGGCGTTACTTTTATCGCATCTTCAGGTAT
Source organism: Methanomicrobia archaeon (assembly GCA_021159325.1). Classification (GTDB taxonomy): domain Archaea; phylum Methanobacteriota_B; class Thermococci; order Methanofastidiosales; family B48-G16; genus B48-G16. The sequence continues at coordinate 25,538 of JAGGSA010000024.1, forward strand.
CTTGCTTTCTC
>JAGGSA010000115.1 GCA_021159325.1 Methanomicrobia archaeon
TCCCCGCCCCAAACCCCGTGTCCAAACCCCACAACCGCACTTTTTTTCTCCCAGGATCGATCGGGAATATCATTGTTTGGCTACAAATCTTCCATCGTCTTTTGATACAGGAAGTCTATGTATCCTTTTTTCAAGCCATCCTATTTTTTTAACTTCTCTCCTATCAAACTCAGGGACATAGGGTTTGATATCAAGAAGAGGTGTTCCATCCACTATGTCCACATCTTGTATATATAGAATATTTTTATGTATCTTCATAAGCTTTACCGTTGAGATCCCTATGGGGTTGGGTCTACTTGGGGCACGGGTTGCAAAAACTCCACGTATATGATTATCCATGTATGGTCTAACCCTTAATAGCGATTTTTTTGAGAGATGAAAATGATATATCAGTGTTATATAGGAGAAAGCTTCGAGATCTTTCAGACCCTCAGTATATTCTGGAAATACCTCTATCTCTCCTTCGATACCTCTGCCGGATGCAGGCTGAATCGGCGTTCCCTTTGGTTCTTTAAATGGAGTATGAACGATTCCTATGGGGTTATACTTTATTTCATTCATATCTTCTCACTTTTTGAGTTTAGTTTTGATATATAAAAAATTTGTGGCTACAGAGTCAGAGCATCCAGAACAAAGAAGAAAGTATCTCTTCTATTTCTTCAGAAAACCGGGGTTCAGTACAGAGACGTGTGACCGAAAAATTAATAAATACATTTGTAAAAGATCATTTTACCCGACGTGGCCTAGTCTGGTAGGGCAGCGGACTGTAGATCCGCGGATCGCTGGTTCAAATCCGGCCGTCGGGACTTTTTATAGCAAGATTTTTAAACTTATTTTTCATATATGTCTTATGGTAGAACCACACAGGCACTGTTTGGTATGTGGAAAAGCAATTCCCACAGATAAAAATTTCTGTTCTGAGAAATGTGAGAGGTATTACGAAAAAAAGATTAAAACTCAGAAAAGATACTTTTATATTCTCATGGCATTACCGATAATTCTGATACTTCTTCTTTTTATTCTCGGCGGAGTGCAGTGATTATGGATTAACTTTATAAATATAGAATCTCTATTATAATATGTGAGAAAAATGAAGAATTACAAGCTGGGACTTGTTATGATTGTATTTTTAGTTTTGGCAGGAATGAAAGTTCCTGTGAGATCATCTGTTATTAAGGTGCCGGATGATTATCCCACGATAAATGAGGCTATTTCAAGTGCTATTGAGGGAGATACAATAAAAATAAAAGGAGAATATACAGAAAATGTTACCGTAGATAAGAGATTGACAATAGAGGGAGAAAATGCGGTGATCAATGGTAAGGTAGTTATAGATGCCAAAAATGTAAAAATCTCCAAAATAACGATCAGAGATGCCATTGAGGGCGTTGAAGTTACTTCCTCCGGAAGCGGGATACTCTATTCCATTAAAATTGAAAACTGTACATACGGTATAAAGATGATTAAGAGTGGGAGAATAGATCTTCACAATGGCATATTCAGGAACTGTGAATACGGTGTATACGGTGAGAAGCTCACAGGAGTTCTCATAGATAATTCAGAGTTTTCAGAAAATGAAAATGCTCTTTATTTTCTGAATGTATCTGGATGTTCAGTAGCAAATTCAAAGATCGAGAACTCAACAACAGGTTTTTATGTTTCTCTATCTCCATATGTCTCCATCTCTAGGAATATTATCACTGATTGCGAGAAAGGAATAGTTTTAGAAAATTCCAATGGAGATATTAAAGATAATTTCCTGAAAAACAATGATAATATAGATATAAGCTATATGAAAGATTCTGAAATTACAGGAAACACGATACAGGATGGTAATACTGGAATTCTGATGGAATACTCCTCTGGAAATGAGATAAGTGGAAATAGAATCAAAAATGTAGAGTCTTATGGTATAAGAATTATGTATCAGTCTGAAAATTGCAACCTTTATAACAATATAATTTATTACAACTCAGAGGGAATAGCGGTGCTTGCAGGATGTAAGAATATTAAAATAGTAAATAATACGCTGTACTCAAACTCTGACAAAAATATATGGGTTTATGATTCGCAAAATATACTTATCCAGAACAATATTATAGCAAAGGGCAATTATGGAATATACTCTCAGCAGGCAACACTGGACATAGATTACAATGATTTCTGGAACAACAAGAATAATATATTTGGAGCAGATGTTGGAAATTACAATATATTCCAGGATCCGATGTTTTTGAACGTAGAGAAAGAGAACTTTAAATTGAATATAAATTCTCCATGTGTGGATTTTGGGAAGTTGCAGGATTCTCCTGGCTCAGACTTTGAGGGAAAGAAAAGGCCCTACAGCAAGGGAGTGGATCTGGGAGCTTATGAGGTGGCGAGTATACAGATTACCCTTGTTGCAAATACAGTGGATTATGGACTTGCGAGTGAGTTTATAGAGTTTCTGAAGATGAACAATGTCATGATAACAGAGATCTCAGCACCGGATTTCCCGGATCATCAGAGTGATAAAATCATCATCATTCTTGGAGGTCCAGATGCATACGATGGAATAGGGTTTATCGTCAAGAATGTTCTGGATTCCAATGAGATAGATCTCCTCAGGGAGGAGGGTAGTTCTGCCATGTTCATAAAAACGAATGTGTGGAGAGATGGTCAGCTGATAATAGTACTTGCAGGAAATGATAGAGACCTCACAAGAAAGGCATGGATGGATAATAAGGAAAATGTTTTTACTCAGATGAAAGAATGGATCTAAAGGACCCGTAGTCTAGTGGACAAGGCGCGAGGCTTCGGACCTCGTTTCCGCGGGTTCGAATCCCGCCGGGTCCGCTCACTTACTGTTTTGGGAACTTTATGGTGATACCGTCACTTCCTATTATTGTATTTCCAAAGTTCTCGACTATCATCTTTACAAGACTCAGGTCTACATCCATGTCTACCCCTGTAAAGTTGAGATATGTGTTATCAGAATCTTCATAGGAGCTTATCTCCAAGGTTTTACCTGAAGAGAGTAGCATTTCAAATGCATCAGAGATAAGAGGTGTAGCTTTCACTGTAAGATCCTTTTTTACATCTATATCTATCTTTTTCTTCCCTCTGTATTTCTTCTCCATCTCCAGAAGCATCTCGCCTATGTTTATATCTCTTATCTTATAATTTTCCATATTTTTTATTCTTTTTAGAGTTTCTATTGCATTACCACTAGTTTTTATAGTGCTTATAACTCTTTTTAGATAATCTTTTCCTCTGTCGCTTATTTCTTCCCTTTCCAGCATATTCAGGTATCCTAAGGCAATCTGATTTAGATTGTTCAGATTATGAGAGATGATCTCATCTATAATCTCTGATCTTTCTCTTTTATACCTTTTAACTACCTCTTCTGTCCCTGACTCCTCTCCAAGAATATAACTTCCTATGAAAACATTAAAGATTATCATTAAAAATAATGTGGTGACTATCAGATATCTATCTACCAGATTAGCCTGAGAATAGAGACCCTGTCCGATAAATGAAGCCAGTATCGTATAATATAAAACTGAAATAATTAAAGCAGCGTATCCTACAATCTTTCTATCCATATTATTTAATCATATGCTTTGAATAAAAAGTTTTTGCCAGTTCTGAAAAAATATTAAAAACTTATATGATATAGATATAGTATGTTTGAATTTGAGTATTCTCCACATAAAAAAGGCATAGAAAAGATCTTGAGCCCCATGGAAAGTGAGATTATGGAGATAATGTGGAGAAAAAAAATGGCTACAGCAAAAGAAGTATTTTCATCTCTCAAAAAAGGAAAGAGATCGAGTATAAGCATAATTCTTCAGAGATTATGTGAAAAAGGACTTTTATCCAGGAAAGAAGAAATAGCAAAGGGGGGTAAGAGATATATTTATTCTGTGAAAATTGATAGGGAAACTTTTGAAAAATATGTGGTAAAAACTGTGATCGATTCGCTGATAGAGTCTTTTGGAGAGGGTGTCAGGGATTATCTAAAGCAGATCTAGATTTTTCTCAGTTAAATATCGACATGTGGGTTTAAATGCTATACTTTCCTCCACGCTCCTGTTTTTTATCAACTCTATCATTTTTTCAACTGTTTTTTCTATGGAGAGATTTTCTATTTCGAAGACAATGGTGTGATCGTTATTCTGAGCTGCAGAGATAAGACAGGAATCCAGTATCTCTGCTAAGAGATTCTCTCTGACCTTTTTTTCACTAAATTTCTTTTTTAGCCTTTCCTTTAAGATCTCTGGAGGGCATCTCAGAACAAAGACGATATCGGGATCCAGAAGTTCAGAGTAGTGTCCGTCAAGAACGATATTATCAAGATCTTTCAGAAGTTTTTTCAGTTTTTTCTCATCCACAACATCTGTTTTTCTCTCCGGGTCTTTTTTTATTATCAGATTGTTTTTTTCTGCGAAATTACCTATATCGATATATCCATAATTCAGTATCTCAGCAATTTTTTTTGATATCGTTGATTTACCTGTGCAAGGAGTGCCTGTAACAGCGATCCTCATACGATAGTATTTGATTCTATTTTTAATAAATCTTTGTTTATTCTTAAAATAAATTACAGGTGTCACTAACCTCAGAGGAAAAGATATTTAAACATAGGTCTATGAAAATGATATATGAATGAGGATATAATGAAACTGCTCTTCAAAGAGAAGACGCTGAGGATATTTCTGAGTGTGGAAGAGGGGGAGTATGCAGCAAAGATAAGGAATAAAGCTGTTTGTATGTACAGTTATGTGATCTCATGCCTCAGGAAGTTTGAGGAGTTAGGATTAATTGAGTCTCAGAAAGAGGGAAGGATAAAGAGGTATAAGTTAACAGAAAAGGGAAAAATAATAGCGAGTAAAATAAAAGATTTACTTGATATCAAATAAAAGATTTAAATTTTCTACCAGCATAAATAGAAAATTCGTTTTCTTCCTCTATTTTGAGTAATCTGTTATATTTAGCTACTCTTTCCCCTCTGCATGGCGCACCGGTCTTTATCTGTCCTGAGTTTAAGGCTACACTTATATCTGCTATGCTTGTGTCAACTGTCTCTCCCGATCTGTGTGAAACAACAACATTGTATTTATTCTTTAAGGCAAGTTCTGCTGCTTCCATGGCTTCTGTTATGCTCCCTATCTGATTTATTTTTAGCAGTAAAGCATTGCATAATTTTTTCTCTATTCCCATTCTCAGCAACTCTGGATTTGTGACAAAGATATCGTCACCAACGATCTGGATCTTCATCTCCTCTGTGATCACTTCGAAGCCTTCATAATCCTCCTCGTAGAATGGATCCTCTATGGATACTATATTATACTTTGAAACAAGCTCTTTATATAACTCAAGTAGCTCCATATTCGTGTATTCTTTTTCACTGATTGTGTACTTTTCTGTTTTTTTATTATAGAAATATGAGGGAGCGGAATCAATGGCGAATCTTATATTTTTATCGTATCCGAGATTTTCCATAGCCTTCAGTATCATCTCAAAAGGTTCCTCTATGTCGCTCATTGGTGGTGCAAATCCTCCTTCATCTCCTATGTTTATCGCAGTTTTTCCATATTTCTCTTTCAGAACATTTTTAAGCTCATGATAGACCTCTGTTCCAACTCTTAAGGCTTCTTTAAAGCTCTCAAGATTAACGGGAAGTATCATGAACTCCTGAAACTCCAAGGAGTTTCCTGCATGGGCACCACCATTGATTATATTCATCATTGGTATTGGAAGGAGATAACTGTTTGGATTCAGATATCTGTACAGAGGGAGTCCAAGAGAGGATGCAGCTGCTCTTGCACACGCTAAGGAGACGCTCAATATAGCGTTGGCACCTAAATTAGATTTATTTCTGGTATTATCCATCTCAAGCATAAAGAAGTCTATTTTTCTCTGATCAAGCACATTTTCACCGATGAGTAAGGGGGCTATCCTTTCATTTACATTTTTTACGGCTTTTTTCACACCTTTTCCATGATATCTTTTATCACCGTCTCTCAGTTCAAGAGCCTCTTTTTCTCCAGTAGATGCACCCGAAGGCACCATTGCAGTTTCAGATGCAAACTCTGTATCGATCTCACATTCTATGGTCGGATTTCCTCTTGAATCCAGAATTTCTCTTGCTCTAATATCAATTATGGTAATTTCATCCATGGTATCACTTTTCAGATGACATATTAAAAAATTTTCTATTTTCTGATCAAACCTTCTCCCCACAGTTTGGACAGTACTTACTACCAGCTGGTATCTCTGCTCCGCATTTCTTGCATTTTATCTTGGCTTTTGGCATGGAAAGTTTGTATCCACAGTTAGGACAGAATTTTGAGTTCCTGGGTACCTGATACCCGCAGTTCGGGCATACTACTGTTGCAACACCTGCTGCCTGTGGCGTCAGGAGATTTGATACTCCCTGCATTGCATAGGGTATGGCCATGAATCCAGCACCCATCGCAGCTCCGCCACCCTTTGTCTCTTTTATAGCCTCAGCAAACTTCTCTGCTATCTCCTTTCCCACCAACTGTTCAGGTGTAACGCCTCTCTGCAGATAGAATAACTTGTTTTTATACTCATCGGGAATTGTTACTCCTTCTATCTTCAGATCCACCATATCTATTCCGAATCTTTCAAAGTCTCCTCTCAGTCTTGTCTTTATAAACAGAGATGTCTCAGATGTCTGCTGATATACGTTGTAGGATGTCTGTTCAGCAAGATTGTCGATGAATTTTTCAATGATGAATGCTTCCACAAACTCCTTAACGTCCTCTTTGGTAAACTTGCCAAGATTTCCAACGATCTCTATCACAAAAAGCTTGGGGTCAGAGATCTGTATATAGCATCTACCAAATGCTCCACACGGCACCATATCTCTCAGCATGACCTTCTGTTTTGTTCCAAACTTGAACTCTATCTTTGATGTGTTTACGAAGACAACTTCTGCTGTGAAAGGTGTCCTCCCCTGAAAAAATACCTTATATGCATTGAAAAGTAAAGGTATATTCAGAGTTGTCAGGGTATGTCTTCCGGGACCCAGAACGTCATAAGCCTTTCCATCTCTGAAGAATACAGCCTGCTGGTTTTCCCTCACTATCAGCTGATCTCCCAAGGTGATCTCTCCTCTGTATGCATGAATAAGATCATTATTCATGCCTCTCCAGTCTATAACTCTCATTTATTCACCCATCATATATTTTTTTCTCTTTTCAAACTCCTCTTCCAGAATTCTCAGATTCTTCAGGACATCCTTCGAATCTTCTCTCTCCTTTATCTCCTCTATTTTTTTCAGGATTTTTTCATCGTATTCATACAGTCTGTCCAGTTCTTTCTCGTCTATATGCTCAAGATCAAAAAAACCTGCATATCCATAATCTGCATGCTCTATCTTGTCTATCAGTTTCTGGAGCTGTTTTATTATCTCCTCACATTTTCTCAGTTCATCAATGTTTTCAATCCCGTCTTCCATATACTCAAAATCCTTTTTTATATACTTCAATTCATCACATATTTTTGTTCTCAACAACTTGTCGCTTTCTCTTCTCAACTCTTTCTGTTTGTATCCCCTGAATCCAGGTATTAACAACTCTATATCCTCCAAAATTCTATGTTTTTCCATAAGATCACCTAATAACACTGCATCTCCAAGGGACATCCTGCTGTACATTCCCTGTTTTTATATTTTTCACATTCCTTACATTCCTCCGGCATGTACTCTCTATTTCTTATATATCTTGCCAGCTCTGAGTTCCATATATTCTGCCATGGATCCTTTAAAATATTTCCCATGGGCTCAAACCAGCTCTGACATGGGATAACATCCCCATTTGGTTCAACAGTGACATTGATCCTCGCTGCTGAACATACCTTCAATCCAAGTCCATACTCCACAGGATCTATCTCACATCTCTTTGTTGGAGTATACCAGACAAGCTCAAGATTAAGTTCATCGCATACCTCGATTATTTTTTCAAGGGTAGCTCTTAACTCATTGAGAGAAAGAGCATACTCCCTTTTTGCCTTGCCGGAGTAGATGATAGAGTTAAAAGCAAGTCTTTTTAGACCGAGATCACTCAAAAAATAAATGAATTTTTCAATATCTTTATAGTTATACTTCATCAGCGTTGTATTTGTCAGAGTAAATACAGAAGAGTCCACAGCTTTTTTTATTCCCTCTACCGTTTCCTTCCATGAATTTGCTCCCGTGATTTTATTATGCACATCTTCAAATCCTTCTATCGTGATCTGAAGATGATCAAGTTCCGCCTTTTCCAGATCATCCATATATTTTGATAGAAGTCTTCCGTTCGTGATAAGTCCTGTAACGAGGTTTTTGCTGTGAGCCACAAGATCCACAATATCCTCTCTTAAAAGAGGCTCTCCACCTGTGAAGATCACTGAGTTACTGAGATCAGATATGATATCGATGATCTTTTTCCATTCCTCTGTACTCAGTTCCTCTGTTTCCCTGGGGGATGCTGCATAACAGTGGATGCACTTATTGTTGCATCTGTAAGTTACAGCAAGATCAAATCGATGGGGAGCTTTAAGCTCATAGTCCTTGGAGAACGGTGAGATACTCTCTATTCCGAGAGAGGAGAATGGACATATATCCTTTGAAGATGCAAGAGCTATGATGCTGAAATAGATCTTTTCATAATCTTTCTCTATTTTTTCCTTGGATACTTTATACTTCTTTCTCATTATCTTTATTATCTCATTCTTCGTTTTTTCCTCCATTATATATTTCACATACTCTGTTGCAGTTTCATTGAGATAGAGGATATGTGCTCCATTTATATTCAGAACAGAGAATCCTTTTTCCTCTCTCAGACTGAGTCTTATCTTTCCTTCCTCAAAAAACAGTGTTTTTCTGAACATCAGAATCCTCCTCCTCCAGCACACGCACATGCACAGGAGACACATGCGCATGCACACGCACATGATACACATGCGCATACACAGGATTTTCCTGAGTGTGCTATCACTATTGGTGTTATTGCACCTGCAAGTTTTTTGGCACTTATTCCCGGGTTCTTTTCAATGCTCTTCTTGCCTTTGCCAAAGTTTTTTGCAAACTCCTTCCCCTTATAGCTTCCCTTTGGCAGATTGTACCATATCCACCATGATGTGGGTCTGAAAGTTGCGTCCACATCTTTGAATGTAGATCCAAACTTATCATCAAATTTATCATCTATCATAAGCCATCCAGCCTTTTCACCGAAGAGCCTGTATCTCTCTTCTGGAGACACATTCTTCAGCTCTCCCCAGAACTTTTCTATCTTTTCTTTATAGTACTTCTCTGTATCTCTTCTGCAGTATCCTTTCATCTTTCTGTCCACATTCCTGCTCAGACTCTTTAAAACAATTTTAACTCCATCCACGTCCAAGGTACCATCCTCTTTAATCCCCTTCAGCAGGAACTGATTCTCATAATAAAATGTTTTTCCCTCAAGAACTACTTCACATCCACAGTATTCACAGTACTCTATCTCCGATTCTCCCTTCATGGGAGCGCCACAGTTGGGGCAGTGATATGTCTTCTGTTCTTCCCTTGTAGGTAAGATCTCGACCTTTACAGGATTCCACTGGAGGATTCTTATCCTCCCCTTCTTCACAAGTCCGAATAAGATTATATTGATTATCTTGAACGGATGGGCTCCAAGAAGAACAGCTGCTTCAGCGTTGTCAAGATCCTTCCGCACTCCAAGAGACTCCATATGCATTGTGGGATCCTTATACATTTTTTTGGCAGCCTTCAATACCCTGTAAAGGGTATAGGCTACAACTATGAAGGTTACAAGAATAAAAAGAATTCCGATTATAATTGATAGGTTATCACTCTCTGGCTTTTTTTCCAGAACATTCGTTACGTATCCCTCAGGAAAGGATATTCCACAGTCAAATCTTTCTCCTTTTGATAGAGTTCTTTCCCAGTATGCAAATGCTCTTCCGTTTTCTTCTCCAAAGTTATCCGCAGGGACAGGTTTACATCCAAGTTCCTCTTTTGATACTCCTTCAGGAGCTATAAACTTTACTCTTAAGATATTCACATCCTGATAATCCCAGTAAGCGGGTATAAACTCAACACCTACTCTCCCCTCCACATCTTTATAAACCATATCAGGAACTATAAGATGGATCTTTAATTTTGTGATATCTCCAGTATTGGCTATTTCTGGGAAGTATATCTTCAGTCTTTTTCCCTGTTTTTCAACATCAAGCATTGTATTTCCCGATGTTACAGAGTAATCGGTGATCTCATCCTTTGGGATTCCAAAATATATACCTCTCTGAGGCCCTGAAGTTGTTTCAATAGTTAAAAAATACCATATATCAAGCGAAGAATCATTCTGAACAGTTATTTCCACATTTTCCTCTTTTATAACGAACTCAGGTCCATTGGCAAAAGAAATCCCAAGAAACAAAAAAATTATTCCTGCAAGAATAAGCCCATACCTCTTTTTCATATGATCTCCTCTTTTCTATTTTTAGAATCAAAGTTTTTAAAGTTTTCTATCGCAGTATAATTATGAATGATCATTTTTTCATATACATAGGTTATGAACTTGCACATCTTAATGATCATCTTCCTGAAGAAAGGGTATCCTTAAAAGATCTTATAAAACAGGGAAAAACTGTGATAAAAACAAAGACAGGGGAGCATTATTTTGAAAAAAGTGATATTGATACTCTGAAGAGTTTTGTTCCAAGGGAATTCTGGAATAAAATATATCTGCCACTGATATTTCTCAGGAAAAAGGAAGTATATGAGTTTACAGGCAACATATATGAATGTTTCCTGATAAAGAAGATCCTGAATGGTGAGAGGTATACCTATGATGCGGTGATAGAAACAGATAAAAGATTGATCCTTTATACCCCGCAGATCATAGAGTTAAAGAAAAAGTTTAAGAGTATCTTTGTTATAGGTTTCAGCATATGATGAATGAATCCAATTCTGATCCAAGATGATGAGACTTATGAGCGCTGAAGCTTTTTTATTTTTTATTCTGTATATATTAAAATAAAAAATTAAAAGAGTTTTTTTGCCACATCCTTCAGTCCAAGGCTCTCAAGTGTCTCTTTTTTTGGAACTCCGTTTTCGTCCCATCCCCTTATTTCATAGTACATTGATAACATCTTATCATACTTCTCTCTGTCCAGATGGTACCCTTTAAGCTCACCTTCACTTAAAGGCTGGGAGAACCATCTTTCAGGTGGATAATCCATTTTCCTATCCCATTCTCCTTTTTCCCTGATCCAGAAAGCCCTGATGAGAGCATAGATCCTGTCACCTATTTTGTTCAGATCATACATTGTGAATGTTTCTCCGGTGGCTACACTCAGGTACTTTGGATACCAGTCAAGATCAAAACCTATCTCAACCCATGGAAGTCTGCATGCTGTGAGGGATTCAAACATTCCTCCTCTTATCCTCTGGAGTTCAATAACTTTTTCCACCTTTTCCCTGTTATATGAGAATCTATCTGTTGATATCTCCCATGAGATTACCCATGAATCCTTATGGTGAGCACCTATGGGCGATGTACCAAAAGCCAGAGCCATTCCAGGACATGCATGACAGTTATATGCGGAGATCTCCAGTCCTTTCACATGCATTGCAAACTCTTTGCCCCCATACTTTTCAGATGCGTATCTGACTCCTTCTGCAAGATCCTTTCCTATACCCTCTCTGTTCAGTATTTTAATTATCATTTCCTTGGCTTTCTCAAAGTCTCCCCACTCTATCTTTTCAGAGATCATTCCTCTTTCAGATAGTTCCATTGCAAATCCTATGGCGTTTCCAAGGGATATTGTATCAAATCCAAGTTCATCTGCCATCCTGTTCAGTGTTGCCACCTGTTTCAGATCTCCGATACCGAGATTTGGTCCGAGCATTCCCACATTCTCATAATCGAGCTCTGATTTCAGGCCTTCTGTATCAAGGATCGTGTTACCACACTGCATATTGCATAGAGGGCATCCTCTTCTCTCCACTTTTATTTTTGCCATTGCCTTTCCATCAACGTTATCTGCAAGCTCAAAAACACCTTCTCTGTAATTTCTCGTAGGAAGACATGAGTTTGCATTTGTCCATTCCAAGGCCTGCATTGTACCTTCAGTAATCCAGAAATCATATAGTTTTTTGTTCTTGATCTCTTTATACCCTTCCAGTCCCATTTCCTTGAGTTTTTCCATGTCATATACAGGGATCTCCTTTGTTCCCTTTATGACAATGGCCTTTACATTTTTCGATCCCATGACTGCACCCATTCCGGGTCTTCCTCCTGCCCTTCCCTTCTGGGATATTATAGTTGAGATCTTTATCATTCTTTCTCCAGCGGGTCCTATCAGCAGTATTCCTGCATCCTTTCCATATTTCTTTTCGAGGATATCCTGTGCTTCAAATGTGTCCTTCCCCCAGAGTTCGGATGCATCCAGGATCTCAACATTATCATCATTTATATAGATATAACAGGGTGTTTCTGACTTGTTTTCAAGAATCACAACATCGTATCCCGCTTTCCTCAGATTTACAGCTGCCATTGTTCCCAGATTTCCATCTCCGTATCCTCCTGTAAGAGGAGATTTGGCTGCCACAACGAGTTTCCCTGAGCTTGGCAGAGGAAGACCTGTCAGTGGCCCTGCTGCAAAAATAAGTTTATTTTTTTCTGACAGGGGATCTACACCCTTTTCCAGTTCATTCCATAGAAGCTTGATCGCAAAACCTCTTCCTCCGAGGTATGTCTTTGCAAAGTTCAGATCATACTTTCTCACCTTGGAGCTCTTATCCTTCAGATTTACTCTCAGAATCTTCCCATTCCATCCATACATTTTCAACACCTGATCCTACTTATCCTCCACATTTATAACTGTTTTTGTTTTTCCTGAATAAACTCTGTAACGAGAGTTCTTTCAACAAACTCAAAGTTGCTGTCAAACTCAGGACAGAGATCAATGAATTTATAGGAAGGTGCAGCAACATAGAAATCTTTATTGAAGTGTCTGGCTGTTAAGGCCAGTGGAAGCGTGCCAGTTTTATTTATGAATCCTTCTTCCAGAAGAGAATCAGCCCCGGAAACAACAATATCAGAGTTCTTAACGGCATAACTCATAAATGCATCGAGATATATTTCTGCTTTTTTTCCTCTATCCTTCAGCCATCTGAATGTATCAATTCCTTCCTTTTCAGGTCTGGATTCCAGAATATTGATCTTTTTTGCCTTTAATAATCCTCTTTCAACTATATGACTTCTGCTTATCACTGTAACAATCTTGTTCTCAGCTATTTTTTCCAGATTTTCAGATGTTCTTCTATTCATCTCCTCAAATTTGTCAATTATTTTATTTATTTTCATACCAGATTCAATATTATCCACAATAAACCTCAATCCAGCCATTGAGGGATGCGTATCCAGTATCTTTTTGCATATTTCCAGTCTCTCATCTTCGTCTGTATCTTTGAGGAGTTCCAGTGTATTTTTAATTATTTTCGAAGAACCACTTCGATTATCGGATAGTATGGACTCAAGATCTCTCATATCTTATAATTCAGCCCTGATTTTATTAAATTTTAGTATGCAGAAGAATCATTGTACCGAAAAGTTTTTAAATAATAAAACATATACAAAGGCATTACTCTCTGCTGTACCGCTTCCCGATCCCGATCTCAGGAAAGAACTGGTACCTCTCAAAGGTGACGTCCCAAGTCCTGTCAATCCTCTATCAAGGATGTAGGTTTCATCCAAGACGCATACATGCCATGGAGATCTGTAAAAAGGAAGAACAGATCTTAAAAGGAATCAGAGAAGACCATATGGTAGCCTGTTATCTTTATAATGAAAAAACTTAAAAAAGATCAGGAAAAAGTTTATTTATGCCTGATCAAAATAAAGTAAAAAACTCGGAATATATTGAAATATTCATCTGTGGAGGAGTTTAAATGGATAGAACTGGAACCTCAGGAAGTGAAGAAAAGGGGGATTGTTATGTTGAAGTTACCCTTGATTCCGAAAATCTTGAGATCGATATTCAGAGTAAAGTCGAGAAACTCTATGGGAAGTCCATAAGAAAGACTGTGAAGGAAACATTGAAAAGATTTGGTATAAAAAAAGGAGTGATAAGAGTAAGGGATAAAGGTGCCTATGATTTTGTCATATCTGCAAGATTAGAGGCAGCATTGTTAAAGGCTGGAGTAAAAATAGAGAATGATCGTATAGAGAGGGGAAAGGAGAGAGAGATAAAGTTGAGAAGAACAAGATTGTATCTTCCAGGAAACAATCCAAAGCTTCTCTTTGATGGAAGTATATTTGACTGCGATTGTGTGATTCTGGATTTGGAGGATTCAGTTAAGATAGATGATAAAATAGATGCGAGAATCCTTGTGAGAAATGCTCTTTTTGAAATAAAGTACAGGCAGGAGAGGATGGTGAGGGTGAATCCACTTCCTCTTGGAGAAGAAGATTTAAAAGAGATACTGAAAACAGATGTTGATACTATTTTAATCCCAAAGGTGGAAACAAAATTACAACTGGAGAAATTTACAGAAATAATTGAAAAATATGAATCTGAATATAAAAAAGATAAAAAAGTAAGAGTTATACCAATAATAGAGACAGCCTTGGGTCTTGAAAATGCTTTTGAGATAGCGTCTCATGAGAGAGTTGTGGCTATGACATTTGGGGCAGAGGATTACCTTGCTGATGTTGGTGGTGAGAGGAGCAATGAGGCTCTGTTTTATCTCAGATCAAGGATACTCAACGCAGCAAAGGCATGGAAAAAACAGGCTCTTGATACAGTATTCCCTAATGTTAACGATGAAAAAGGTTTAGAGGAGGAAACAAGACTTATCAAAGGCATGGGATATGACGGGAAGGGGATCATACATCCAAGACAGGCAGAGATAATTCATAGAGTCTTTACTCCGTCAGATGAGGAGTATAAAAAAGCAAAAAGAATTATAGAAGCATTTGAAAGATCGAAAGGAGTTGTTGCAATAGATGGAAGGATGATAGACCTTCCTGTCGTTAAAAGAGCTCAAAAAATAGTTGATCTTTATGAGGGGAGATAAATGATAAACGGCGTTGGAAGAGATATACCGGATGAAATAAAGGGTTATGGAAAGGTCAGGCATTATAAAGGTGCTTTCGAGTATGTTCCAACAGGGAACAGATATGGACCTGTAAAAAAATTCATCAAACCAGGGGAAGACAAAATAATGACCCTAAGAAATGTTATTAAAAAATATGTAAAGGATGGAATGACAATATCCTTTCATCATGCCTTCAGGAATGGGGATGTTCTTGTAAACAGAGTACTCGATATATGCAGTGATCTGGGAATAAAAAATCTCAGGCTCTTTCCCTCAGCGTTATTTCCCTGTCATGAACCTGTAATAGAGCATATTAAAAACGGAGTTGTAACAAGAATAGAGGGAAGCATGAATGGACCTGTGGGAGAGGCTGTTTCGCATGGTATTCTTCCTTACCCGGCAGTACTGAGATCCCATGGAAATCGGTACAGAACGGTGGAGGCTGGAGAAGTACATATAGATGTTGCATTTATAGCAGCACCCACCTCTGATGAATACGGGAATGCAAATGGAATATATGGACCAACGCCCTGTGGCCCCTTAATATACTCAAAAGTTGATTCATTGTATGCGGATAAGGTCATAGTTGTTACAAATAATCTTGTTGATTATCCAGCATTCCCCATGACGATAAAACAGACAGATGTGGATCATGTTGTGGTGGAGGATAATATAGGTGACCCTAAGGGCATAGTTTCAGGGACACTGAGAATAACAAGATCCCCCAGAAGATTGAAGATAGCAAGAACAGTAGTTGATGTCATAAGGGCATCAGGTGTCCTGAAAGATGGATTCAGCTTTCAGGCTGGGGCAGGAGGGATATCCTTAGCAGTTACAAAGTATCTTGGAGAGGCCATGGAGGAAGAGGATATAGTGGGAAGTTTTGGAATGGGAGGAAGCACAAGGTATCTTGTGGATATTCTGAAAAAAGGAAGACTCAGGTGTATTCTTGAGGGGCAGTGCTTTGATGAGGAGGCTATAAAATCTCTCAGAGAGAACCCAAATCATGTAATAGTTGATCCGAGTTTCTATGCGAACTACAACTCAAGAGGAAATGCGGTGTACAAAGAGGATGTGGCATTTCTCGGTGCTACAGAGATAGATACAAAATTCAATGTGAATGTCAATACACACTCAGATGGTCTTCTTCTCCATGGAATAGGGGGTCATCAGGATGTTGCCTCAGGGGCAAGGATCTGCATAATCACAGCACCGTTACTCAGAGATAGAATACCTGTTATAGTAAAGGATGTTACAACAGTCACAACTCCGGGGGAGACAGTGGATGTAGTTGTCACGGATGTTGGTGTTGCTGTTAACCCGAGGAGAAAAGATCTTTTAGAAAAACTTAAAGCTGCAGATATAGAGGTAAGAGATATAAAGGAACTTCAGGAAGAAGCTTATGATATAGCAGGAGAACCTGAAAAACCAGAAACAAAAGATAGAATAATAGCGGTGATACAGTACAGGGATGGAAGTGTAATAGATGTGGTAAAGGAGGTAAAGGAATGAGAATAAATGAGTTATTTCCATATATTGGTAAAATAGAGAGTGAATCTCTGAGAAATAAAACAGAAAAAGTGATAGAGTACGCATTAAGGGGATGGAATGAAAAAGATATAAAAAACATACCGTTCACACTCCTGGTAGAGACAGAGATTAATCTGATAGATCACATAAATACAGTTACAGAACTCAGTTACAGCATTGGACTAATCATGAAGAAAAGGGGATTTAAAATAAATATGGATTATCTTATAGCTGGAGCTATTTTACACGATATAGGAAAATTCATAGAATATGAAAAAAAAGGAGATAAAATTGTACAGAGTTATCCTGGGAAACTTGTTAGACATCCTGTTTCCGGAGCTGGTATTGCAATGAGATTTGATCTTCCTGTGGAAATAGTGAATATCATAGCAGCGCATTCAAAAGAGGGTGAGTTTGTAAAAAGAACTCCTGAGGCTATAATAGTACATCACTGTGATTTTATTCATTTTGAAAATGTAAAAGCATTATGAAAAGGATAAAGATTGTAGGAGCAAGAGAACACAACTTGAAGAATATAAACTTAGAACTTCCGAGAGATAAACTGATAGTTATCACAGGAGTCTCAGGATCAGGTAAGTCCTCTCTGGCATTTGATACGATCTATGCAGAAGGTCAGAGGAGGTACGTTGAATCTTTATCTGCCTATGCAAGACAGTTTCTCGGACAGATGAAAAAGCCGGACGTTGAGTATATAGAGGGCCTCTCACCGGCTATATCAATAGAACAGAAGGGCATATCAAAAAATCCAAGATCCACAGTGGGAACTGTTACAGAGATATATGATTACCTCAGACTTCTTTTTGCAAGAATAGGTATACCCCACTGTCCTCTCTGTGGAAAGGAGATAAGACAGCAGACATCCCAACAGATAATAGAGAATGTGATGAACCTCAATGGAAAAATAACTATATTTGCGCCAATAGCACGGGGAAAAAAAGGAGAATATAAAAAAGAGTTTGAAACTCTGAGGAGAGAGGGATTTGGAAAGGTGAGAGTTGATGGAGAGATAATAGATCTTGAAAATGATATATCTCTTGATAAGAAAAAGAAACATAACATCGAGGTTTTAATAGACAGAATAAACCTTGATAAGTCAAAAGACAAAACAAGGATAGCAGATGCAGTTGAACTTGCTTTGAAAATAGGAGATGGGCTTGTGCTTGTATCATCTGATAGGGAGTATCTCTACAGTGAAAAGTTTGCATGTCCTGACTGTGGTATCAGTTTTGGTGAGATAGAACCAAGAATATTCTCTTTTAACTCCCCATTTGGTGCCTGTCCTGAGTGTAAGGGACTGGGATATAAGATTGAAATTGATCCTGATCTGGTCATTCCCGATAGATCCCTCTCCATTATAGAAGGCGCTATAGCTCCTTGGGGAAATAATATGGATACATATTATATGAAGATGCTCAGAACAGTGGTGGAACATTACGGATATACTGTGGAGACACCCATTGAGGATATGGATGAGAAGGTTATAGATATAATACTCTATGGAACAAAAGAGAAGATAAAGTTTTCTTTTAAAGGAGAATCATCTCAGTGGTCATATGAGGGGGGATTTGAAGGAGTGATCAGAAATCTTGAGAGGAGATTCAGGGAAACTTCCTCTGAGTATATAAGGAACGAAATAGGAAAATATATGAATGAAAAAGCATGTTCTTTCTGTAATGGAAAACGACTTAAAAAAGAAAGCCTGGCAGTTACCATAAATGGAAAAAATATAATAGAACTTACGGAGATGTCAATAAAGAAATTGTATAGATTTTTCAACAATTTAAAACTAACTGAAAGAGAAAAAATCATATCAAAGCAGATCTTGAAAGAGATAAAGAATAGACTGGAGTTTTTGATCTCTGTGGGACTGGATTATCTGACACTCGATAGAAAATCTGCTACACTTTCTGGCGGGGAAGCTGAGAGGATAAGGCTTGCCACACAGATAGGTTCGAGTCTTGTAGGTGTTCTATATATTCTTGATGAGCCGTCCATAGGGTTGCATCAGAGAGATAATACCCGACTGATCCAGACCCTGAAGAAACTGAGAGATTTGGGAAATACCGTGATTGTTATAGAGCATGATGAAAATATGATAAGAAATGCTGATCATATTGTTGATATGGGACCAGGTGCTGGAGAACATGGAGGAAGAGTTGTTGCTCAGGGCAACCTGGAAGAAGTAATGAATAACTCCGAATCTCTTACAGGAAAGTATCTAAAAGGTGTTTTGAAGATAGAAGTTCCAAAAAAAAGAAGAAAATCCAATAAATTTTTAAAAATAACAGGTGTGAGACATAATAATCTAAAAAATATAACTGTTGAAATTCCTCTGGGGGTTTTTGTCTGTATTACAGGTGTATCTGGATCCGGGAAATCCTCCCTTATAAACGATACACTGTACAGAGCGATAGCCCAGAAACTTTACAGAGCCAAGGAAAAACCAGGAAGATATGAGAATATAATTGGGCTTGAGAACATAGATAAGGTGGTGGTCATAGATCAGTCTCCCATAGGAAGAACTCCAAGATCCAATCCTGCCACATATACAGGTGTTTTCACGCCTATCAGAGAGTTATTTTCCATGCTTCCAGAATCAAAAATAAGGGGATATTCCCCTGGAAGATTCAGTTTCAATGTAAAAGGAGGAAGATGCGATGCATGTGAGGGGCATGGACTGATAAAAATAGAGATGCACTTCCTTCCTGATGTTTATGTACCCTGTGAGGTATGTAAGGGAAAAAGATTCAATAAGGAGACACTTGAGGTGAAGTACAAGGGTAAAAACATAGCAGATGTTCTTGATATGAGTGTTGAGGAGGCTTTGAATTTCTTTGAGAATATCCCGAGGATAAAGAGAATTCTTCAGACGCTTTACGATGTTGGCATGGGATATATAAAACTTGGACAGTCAGCTACCACTCTTTCTGGAGGCGAAGCCCAGAGAGTAAAACTTGCAAAGGAACTGAGTAAGAGAGCCACAGGAAGAACGTTATATATTCTTGATGAGCCAACTACAGGGTTGCACTTTGATGATATAAAGAAGCTTCTGAATGTCCTCAATAGACTGGTAGATAGGGGAAATACAGTTCTTGTGATAGAACATAATCTTGATGTTATAAAAAATGCAGATTATATAATAGATTTAGGCCCTGAGGGAGGAGATAAGGGAGGATATGTCGTGGCCAAAGGAACTCCTGAAGATATAGTAAAGAAGAATACATATACTGGTCAGTTTCTGGAAAAAGTCTTGATTAGCTCATGAAGGAATGAACTTGCCAAGATAAATTCCAATTTTCTGAATTCTCTTCCCGTCTGAAATGGGGATATCCTTTCGTTTAATATCTTTCATAATTTTATCTCACACATCTCTCTCTATAAGATACTCCATAAAGGATTGCAGTGTTTTTTTAGCCTCAGACTCCTTCAGGACTTTCTCTGCTTCTTTCCAGGCATCTTTAAGCATCTTCCTGGCAAGATTCTTTGCATAGTTAACAGCATCATACTTCTCTATTATTTTTATGGCTTCATTTATCAGATTTTTATCCTTTGTATGAGAATCCAGAATTTCAATAAGTCTTTTTTTGTCCTTTTCCTCCCCTCTCTCAAGAACTCTTATCACCATCAGAGATCTTTTCCCCTCAGTTATATCATTTCCGAATGCTTTCCCGAACTTTTTTCTCTCCTTTGCTGTTATATCAAGGATATCATCCTGTATTTGAAATCCTATTCCTATTGTCTCAGCCATTTTTCCAAGAATTTTCTCTGTTTTTTCATCTTTTCCAGAAAGAAGAGCAGCTAAACGTGCGGAAAGTCTTGCAAGTGTCCCTGTTTTAAAGCTCACCATCTGCAAATACTGTTTTTCTGTTATGCCTCTATTTCCTCCTTTATGCCAGAATATATCCATAGCCTGACCAAAATGCAGATTTATCATCTCCTGAGAATATATCTCAAAAGCTTTTTCCTTAACAGAAGTATCAAGATCAGAATCCATTATGATCTTTAAAGGGATAAAATAGATGGCATTTCCAGCGTTTATAGCGATATCTTCTCCATATATCTTATGGAGACATTTTTTTCCTCTCCTTAAGGAAGAATTATCCTCTATGTCATCTATTATTATAGTTCCATTATGGATAAACTCTATAAGTGCTACAAAATCCAGAACTTTTTCTGTATCTCCTCCAAGAGCTTCTGTTAACAGCATAAATAAAGCAGGTCTCCATCTTTTTCCTCCTCTATCAAGAAAATCCCATACAGGCTCTGATATAGCTCTATTTGCAGAGTCTATATCAAAAGAGTATTTCTCCTTTCCGAGAATATTTCTTAAAGTTCTTTCATTGAACTTCCTTGGTATGTATTTTTCAAGTACAGAGTCAATCACTTCCTTTTTTTCCTTAAGATACAGATTTATATCCAAAATATCACCTCAGAACTGTATTATCTTCCATATTTTTATCCACGATCCTTCCAGGATATACACAGCAGGAGCTTCCTATTATTCTCCCCGGATATATCGTTACATTTATTCCTGTTTTTGTATTACTTCCCATAATACATCCCATTTTTCTTCTCCCTGAGTTTATTTTTTTACCCTTTACCTCCATAAAAACAGTTTTATCGTCGAATCTGAGATTTGCCACCATCGTCCCGGCTCCCAAATTGCAGTTCTCATCTATTATGGAGTCACCGACATAGTTGAAATGCGGGATATTTGTTTTATCATATATTATGGAGTTTTTGATCTCGCTCATTCCTATATGGCAGTTATTTCCTATTACAGTATTTTTCCTTATAAAAGAGTTTGGACCTATTTTACAGCTTTTTCCTATCACCACAGGACCAACTATGTAGCTTCCCTCTCTCACTGTTGTTTCTTCTCCTATGTATACAGGGGGGATGATTTTAACATTTTTCTCTACATTTCCAAGAATTTTATGTTCCAGTTTTTCCATTATAAACTCGTTAGTATTAAGAATATCCCAGAAATACCCTATATCATTCCAGAAACCTTTATACTCCAGAACCTTTGCATTGCATCTATTAAGGGCATCCGTTATTTCATATTCATTTCTTTCAGATTTTTTTATTTTTTTTATAGCTTCCAGGACTTCATCTGTGAAGAAATATACCCCTATATTTGCCAGGTTGGAGGATGGATTTTTTTCTTTTTCGCAGATCTTTAAAAAATCGTTTCCTTCTTTATAAACAACTCCATAATTTTCGGGATCATCTACTTTTTTTACACTTATAACATTCATATTATACTTTGAATACAGTTTTATCACATCTGAGATGAGATAGGGTTCAAAGAATATATCACCATTGATGCACAGAAACTCATCATAAGGAGATAATGAAATGGCAGAGGCAGTGCCACTGACCTCTCTCTGTTCTATGAATCTTATATTCAGATCGTACCTTTTTATATACTCTTTTATATGGTCTGTCAATATTTCCTTTCTGTAATTCACAACGAAACTTATCTCATCAAAATCTTTCAGAGAATCTATAATATAATCTATAATCGTTTTTTCACCAATTCTTATTAA
The DNA here is from genome assembly GCA_021159325.1 of Methanomicrobia archaeon. Taxonomy (GTDB): domain Archaea; phylum Methanobacteriota_B; class Thermococci; order Methanofastidiosales; family B48-G16; genus B48-G16. The sequence continues at coordinate 22,198 of JAGGSA010000115.1, forward strand.
CGGTTTTGGCCTTGAGTTGGTGAGTGGTCTTAAACGTGTACCCAGTCCTGCCGCTAAAACTAATGCTTCCATAACACTGTATAAATAAAAAAGAATAAAAAGATTTACTCTATTCTTGCACCATTTTTTACATCTTTATCCACAGTTGCCAGAGAGATATTATCCCCATCTACAGCAGCGAGAAGCATCCCCTGAGATTCAACGCCAAATAGTTTTGCAGGTTCCAGATTGGATACCACTATTATCTTTTTTCCTATTAATTCCTCAGGGCTATAATACTGAGCTATACCTGCCACAAGCTGTCTCTCTTCCCCTATATCTACTCTTAGTTTCAGAAGCTTTTTCGATCCTTTGATAGGCTCTGCAGATTTTATTTCTCCAACTTTCAGCTCAATTTTCTTAAATTCATCATATTTTATCATTCCATCACCTCTTTTTCCTCTGAATTTTTCTTTATATTTCTCCAGACTTTTATCATCTATCTTTTTAAACGGGATTTTTATATCCTCAAGTTCATGATCTCCAATATCAAGGGGGATATTATTTATATTCTCTTTTTTTACTTCTCCTTTAAATCCTAACTGTTCCCACAATTTCTGGGATGATGATGATATTACTGGATACATGGCCACTGCAATTATTACGCACAACTCACAGACTGTCCTCAGAACTTTTTTACATCTTTCTTCATCCTCTTTTATAAGTTTCCATGGCTCATTTTTCTGGAAGTACTGATTTCCAAGATCTGATATCTTTAAAAGTGTTTTAACAGCTTCTTTGAATTTGAGACTCCACAACTCTTCTTTGTATTTATCAAGGAGTTTAAATGCCTCTTTTATTACATTTTCATCACTTTTCACGTCCGGAACTTTTCCATAATGTTTCTTTGTGAATGAAAGGCTTCTGTAAAGGAAGTTTCCAAGATTTCCAACCAAGTTGTTATTTATATGTTCCTGAAATCCCTCCCATTCAAAATCTGTATCTTTTGTGGAGGGTCTTATGCTTATGAGGTAAAATCTCCAGAGATCGGGAGGTATCTCAAGTTTCATTATATCGTCTCCAAATACCCCTCTGTTCTGCGACTTGCTGAACTGTCCTCCTTCATAGTTGAGATACTCATTGGATCCTATCATATCTGGCAGAAGCCAGTTTTCCTCTGTTCCAAGAAGGGATGCAGGCCATATCAGTGTGTGAAAGGGAACATTATCCTTCCCCATGAAACAGTAGAGCCTTGTCTCTTCAGGATTCAACCACCAGTCTCTCCATTCTTTTGTATATTCGTAGGTAGATCCTATGTACTCAATAGGTGCATCAAACCATACATAGAAAACTTTATCCTCATATCCCTTTAGAGGGACTCTGATCCCCCATTTCAAGTCTCTTGTTATGCATCTCGGCTCTAAACCTTTTTCTATCCATGCCAGGGGAAGATTTTTTATTATTCCTGACCATTCCTTTGATTCTATCCATTTTTTTACTTTTTCTGAGAGTTTTGGAAGGTCAAGATAGAGATGTTTTGATTTTCTCAAAACAGGTGTGGAACCACAGATTATGCATCTTGGATTTATCAACTCTGTGGGATCAAGAAGCCGGGTACATTCATCACACTGATCTCCTTTAGCATCTGGATTTCCGCAGTAGGGGCATTCTCCAACTACATATGTGTCAGGAAGAAATTTCCTGCATTTTTCACAGTACAGCTGTTCTATTTCTTTTTCGAAGATATACCCATTTTCATACAGTTTTAAAAATATATGTTGGGTAAGTTCATGATTTTCTTTACTTGATGATCTTCCAAAGTTATCAAACTCGACCCCCATCCATCTAAATATATTCAGTATTTTCTCATGCATCATTTTACAGTATTCATCCGGAGTCATTCCCCTTTTTTCAGCCTCTATCTCTGTTCTTGTCCCATGTTCATCTGTTGCGCAGATATAAATGGCTTTTTCCCCGTTTATTTTCAAAAATTTTGAGAATACATCTGCTGAGAGTATTGGAATTAAATTTCCAAGATGGGGAACTGCGTTTACATAGGGCAGAGCCGATGTTACCAAGTACTTCACTTGCATCACCGAATTTTTATTATTGTTGAATATAAAAAACTTTCTATTTTTCTTATCTGGAGTTATTACCATAGGTAATATTTTTGAGGTTCAGGAAAATCTTTATATGCTCATAAACATCGTTTCTATCTCTTCCACTTCTATTCTTCTTTCACCCCCGTTCCATATTTTGAAATATTTGGGGTTTTCGCTAGAATTGTGCAACAAAGCATGAGCGAGAAAACATTTAAATATAATTTTATAGAGTTTTTAGTATGATGACCAGAGAGGAGTACAAGAGGCAGTTTGTTCACATTTTTATGGGAATCTGGTCTATTTATCCATTGTTTTTAACAAAAAACCAGGCACTGTGTATTCCTCTGATCATGGCAGTTCTTGTGATTTTTTTCTGGAGACCAAATGGCTTATGGAAGAGAGGATTTGAGTTCATGGCGAGAGAAGAGGATTATAGATACGGGATTCTTGTCGGTCCATTAATATACATTGTAGCGATAGAGCTCTGCGTTTTTCTCTTTCCTGTTTACGTTTCAGCTATGTGTATCGGTATCTTGGCATTGGGGGATGGATTTTCTACGATAATAGGTAAAAATCTTGGAAAACATAAGCAGTGGATAGACAAGAATAAGACTTATGAAGGAAGTTTAGGGTTCTTTGCAGCTTCTTTTTTGTATGCTCTGTTAATTTTGAGCTTCATTTCGCCTATCAAAGAGTTTAGTTACATATTAAAGATAGCTCTTGCCGGAAGTATATCGGGGATGCTTGTAGAAACTTTACCATTTGAGAATAATAGAGGTAATCAGAGGCTTTTTTCGAGAATAATAATAGATGACAATTTCTTTATACCAGTTGTCTCCAGTGTATTTATGTATTTAG
>JAGGSA010000025.1 GCA_021159325.1 Methanomicrobia archaeon
AGAATCGAAAGAATACAGTGGCAGGTTTCCGAGGCTCCAAGAATGTTTGAATCTTTTTTAAGGGGTAAACCATATTATGAGATCTCTCATATAACATCGAGAATATGTGGAATATGCTCTATAGGACATGCATTATGCTCTCTGAAAGCCACAGAGGCTGCTATGGGGATTGAGATCTCTGAACAAACACTGCTTCTGAGAAAACTGGCATTGCATGCAGAGAATATCCAGAGTCATATACTTCATATAGGATACCTTGTAGCTCCTGATCTCTTCAGGGTGGGAAGTGTATTTCATCTTGTGAAAACACATAAAGAAACTGTTCTGAAGATCATAAAACTTCACAGACTCGCCAATGAGATGTCAGATCTGATATGTGGAAGGACAACACATCCAATAACTCTCATTCCGGGTGGTTTTACAGATATACCATCAAAAAAACAGCTCGAAGATCTCAGAAAAAAGCTCACAGAAATTATACCTGTCTGTGATGATCTATCTCAGGTTTTTCTGGAAAATATTCATATGCTACCAGAGTTCTCCAGAGAGACAGAGTATATAGCCCTTACAGGTGATGAGTATGCCCTCTATGATGGAGTTATAGGCTCTACAGACACAGGTAAGCATCCCATAGAAAGTTACGAGGCCATAACAAATGAGTTTGTTGTACCACACTCAACAGCCAAGTTTGCAAGACATGCTCGGGAGTCATATATGGTGGGAGCCCTCGCGAGATTCAATCTCAACTCAGATAGACTCTCTCCAATGGGAAAGATATGCGCAAAAAGATTTGGATTAAAACCTGTAAATTACAATCCATTTATGAATAACGTTGCTCAGCTTGTTGAGATATATCATTGTATTGAGGATTCAATCGATATTGTAGATAAACTTCTTGAAAAAGGACTTAAAAAGAATGATAATGCAAAGTATACGGTAAAAGCAGGGAGAGGTATAGGTGCCGCTGAGGTACCGAGAGGAATACTCTTCCATGACTACACATATAACGAGAGCGGTTTATGCACAAAAGCCAACCTTGTCATACCTACAAACCAGAATCATAACAACATAACAAAGGATCTCGAAGCTTTTGTACCCATGCTCCTCGGTAAACAGGAGAAGGAGATCGAGTTGAATTTAGAGATGCTTGTACGTGCCTATGACCCCTGCATATCATGTTCTACCCATTACCTTAAAGTGGAGTTTAAAAGATGAAAAAAAAGAGAATAGCTGTGATAGCAATTGGCAATGAGCTGATGGGAGACGACGGTATAGCCTGTGCTGTGCTGAATGCACTGTCCAAGGAGAAGACATCACAGAATGTAGATTTAGTTGATGGAGGTACCGGAGGAATCTCATTAATTCACATGATCAGAAAATATAAAAAAGTAATATTCATTGATTCTGGAGATTTTGGAGGAAATCCTGGAGAAATAAAGATTTTTACACCTGAAGAAGCTGTTTCAACGAAAGAAACTATGAGATACTCTTTACATGAAGGTGATCTTTTAGAGTTAATTCATTTATCTAAGGAAATTGGAGAGGCTCCTGAATCCGTGAAGATAGTGGCAATTCAGCCAAAAAAAATAGAATTCAATGCTCCATTATCTCCTGAACTCATTAATACAATACCAGAAATTGTGAGGGATATAAAAAGCCTTCTGGAGGGTTTTTAAGAATGCAAGATCATGGATTCCCTTTCTTTAATATACTTATTTCTCTGCTATAAGTATCCTCAATCTGTGAACAGATGCCTCTGCCTTATCAGAGATATCGGAGATTATATCTATTATTTTTGTGGTGTAATAAAGAGAGACAGGATCTATCTCCTTGAAATCAAAGAAGGAGTTTCTCAGGGTGAACTGTATTCTGTCGATCTCCCCCTCCAGATTCTCCACAATCTCTATATACTTCATAACATCATTTATTTCTTTCTTCATGAAGATTGTTTCAATCACATCCTTAAATTCTTTTACAGCGTTTAAATAAGCTTCTGCAATCTTTACATTGAGATCCATTATTCTTTTCATGAATTCTACCATTTTTAAAGGTATACTATCTGTTTCTTTTATAAGCAGCCATTGTGCAAGATTTTCAGCCTGATCAGCTATCTTATCCTGATGATCTATTAGATCCAGGATATCCCCCCTGCTTACGGGCATTAAAATTCCGGAAGGAAGTTTTTCTCTTATTTTTGCTTTTATATTGTCTGCGTCTGTCTCAAGATCTATAACTTCTTTGCAGAGGGTCTCCATCCTAGAATAATCCCTCTCAAAAAATAGGTTAAATGCTGCATTGAGTTTTTCAATCGCCTCTTTTGTTATCTCCGCATGTTTTGTTATCGGTTCAAACGGAGATCTTATGAATATTTTCGCCAGGGGGTTTGTTGTCATTTTATCACCTATGATATATATGTAAGTAGTTTAAATATAAAAATTGTTATTAAAGCTGCTGCGGGAAGTGTTATTACCCATGATAATATTATATTTTTTATGATACCTAAATCTATAGCCTTTAAGCCTCTTGCAAGCCCAACACCGATAACACTCCCCACAACTGCATGGGTGGTAGAGATAGGAAGTCCCATCTTTGACGCGAGAAGAACGGTGGTAGCAGCCGAAAAATCTATCGTAAAACCCCTTGTATTTGTGAGTTCTGTTATCTTTCTTCCCACCGTATCGATGACCTTGTATCCCCATGTATATATCCCAAGTGCAATACCCATGCCTCCAATAGCAAGGAGAAAAAATGGTACTTCCACAGACGGAGATAGAGTGTTTGTTTTTGATACCATGTATATGGTGGCAACAGGACCTATTGCATTGGCAACATCATTGGATCCATGTGAAAAGGCAACGTAACATGATGTGAATACCTGAATCCATCTGAATGTTGATTCTACACTTCTTATTCCATCAGATGTATGCCCATAGTAACGTGATATCAGAAAATATCCTCCAATCATTGCTAAAATACCTACAATACCGGAGTAAAGAACAGCAGAAAGCCCTGATATACTCAGATTTTTTCCTAAGGGAGTTTTGAAAAGAAAGGAAAGAGCAATTATAAAAAAAGCAAGTCCTATGAAGAGAGGCGCTATCATTCTGCATCTTCTAATTGAATTTTTTGAATTGATGATGGCATAATGCAGTATATTAAAAACTGTAAATGCAAGTATACACCCAAATATGGGGGAAATTATCCATGCTGCCGTTATCTCTCCTACCTTCCCCCAGTTTATACTCCCTCCTGCTACTATCCCGAATCCCAGAAGACCACCAACAACAGAATGGGTGGTGGATACGGGAAGTTCCTTCCATGTGGCGAATGTTACCCAGAAACTGGCAGCGAGTAATGCAGAGATAGCTCCATATACGACAATAGTGGGATCTGTTAAACTTGAAGGATCCACTATTCCTTTCCTTACTGTCTCGGTCACATGAGATCCAACAAACACAGCCCCAAGAAAATTGAGAATTCCTGCTATTATTATGGCCTGTTTCAGTGTTATAGCTTTAGCACCTACAGCAGAGGCCATGGAATTGGCTACATCATTGGATCCTATATTCCATGCCATATAGACTCCAACCAGTACTGCAATTATAAGCCAGATCAGCATTAAGATAACATCACTATCCTGTTATAAAAGTTTTTGTGTGGAGATAACAAGATTTTTATACACCTGCCCCCATCAAATTTCATGAAGAAAAAGGCAGTTGTGCTTTTAGCAATGTTGTTTTTTTCAGGTGTTTATGCTCAGGAAAAAGTAATTACAGTTAAATATTACTATGTGGAGGGATGTCCTTACTGTGAAGAGGTGAAAGCAATAATAAACGGAATAGAAAATGATTATCCGGAGATAGAGATCATAAGGATGAATGTTTATAAATCCTCTGTGTACATGAACGATTTTCTAAACTATGGTTTCTGGAAGGTTCCAGCCGTTGTCATCAATGGAAAAGCGAAGTTTCAGGGGGATGATGAAGTCACAGATCAGAACCTGAGAGAAACAATAGATAGGTATCTTGCTGCATACAGAAAGGGGAACTCTTTCTTTGAAACAGGAAAAAAATACTATAACATGGGAGATTATAAAAAAGCGGAGATATATTTAGAAGAAGCTAAAAAATTTTTTGAAATTGGTAACTTTAGCACGAACTCAACAGAAGAGATGCTTGGGAAGTGCAATTTATGTATAGAATCCTATGATCTTATCTTTAAAGGAGATCTCTTTCTGGAAAATGGAGAAAAAGAAAAGGCAGAAGAGATGTATTCCCAGGTGAAATGCGATGACCTCAGAGATCAGGCCGAGGAAAGACTCAAGAATCTGGATAATTACGACGAAGCGGTGAAGAACTTCAATACTGCTCTGAAGTATTACGATCAGAAGGATTATTCTCATGCTCTAAGGATTTTTGAGAAGATTGAAAATATTCTGGTAAATGAAAAACAGACAGAGTGTAATGAGTATATTGAAAAATGTAAGAGATATATGGAGGCAGAGACTCTTTATAACGAAGGAATTGATCTGATATTTGATGATCCTCTCTCAGCATACAGGAATTTTATAAACTCCATGCTCATCTATGAATCCCTTGAAGAAAATACAGAGAGATGTGATAAATTCGCTGATGCAGCTCTGAACTTTTATACGGGAAAGATCCTGTATGAAAAAGGATCTGGATCTGTCCTGTATTTTGAGAATGCAAAAAAGGATTTTGAGTATTTAGGATTTGAAAAGGGCGTTGAAAGATCAGAGTATTATATAAAAAAAATAAGGAACAGAGGATTGATCTACTGGATTTTCCTTATAATCATAGTATCTTTAATTTCTCTTACTTATCTGTTCATTATCAGAAAAAGAATTGGAAAAAAAGAAAAGAAAAAGAGAAAGGAGAATAAGGACACAAAAAAAGAACTGAAAGATTTAGTGGAGAAATATGCAAATGGGGAGATATCCCTGGAAGAATTTGATAGAAAAAAGAAAAAGGTGATGAAGTGAAGGAGATAGAGGAGCTGAAACCACTTCTATACTCTGTGAGTAAAGAGATCTTTGAGAATCCTGAAACGGCATATAAAGAGTACAGATCCTCAAAAATACTAACTGAGATCCTGAAAAAAGAAGGATTCAATGTGGAAAAAAATATCTGTGGATATGAAACAGCCTTCATAGCTAAATATGGGGAAGGAGATGTAAAAATTGCATTTCTGGCAGAATATGATGCACTGCCAGGAATAGGGCATGGATGCGGTCATAATATAATAGCTTCTGCAAGTTTGGGGGCAGGGATTGCTTTAAAAAGACTGATAGAGAAAGAAAACCTCAATGCTACAGTCTATGTCATAGGATGCCCCGGGGAAGAAGCTGAAGGCGCCAAGGTAAAGTTTGCAGAGGAAGGTATATTTAAAGGAATAGATGTTGCAATGATGATACATCCCTCTGATAAAACACTCATAAAAGAGAAGTTTCTGGCAATAAAAGAGGTGAGATTCAAATTTTATGGAAGAGCCTCTCATGCCGCAGCTTCTCCAGAAAAAGGGATAAATGCACTTGATGGCGTGATTCTCACATACAACAATATAAATGCACTGAGACAGCATCTGAGAGAGGATGTCAGAATTCATGGGATCATCACAGAAGGAGGATCTGCACCGAACATAGTACCTGAGTATGCAGAAGCATACTTCTTTGTAAGAGCCACAGACAATGAGTATCTTGAAGAAACTCTGAAAAAAGTTAAGAAATGTGCTGATGGTGCTGCTCTTGCTATTGGAGCTAAGCTGGAGATTGAACTTGGAAAGGGATACAAGGCTTTTTACCCCAATAATACACTTGCAGAAGTATTTGAGAAAAATCTTAAATCCCTTGGAATTAAAATAGATGAGCCCAAAGAGTTTGGAGGTTTGGGATCCAGTGACATAGGAGATGTGAGCTGTGTGGTACCAACTATCCATCCCTTCATCAGCATAAGTGATAAAGAACTGAGGTTACACTCCAAAGAGTTTGCAGAGGCTTCGATCTCTGAAAGAGGAAACAATGCAATCATAATTGGAGCAGAGGCCATGTTACTCACTTCCTTAGATATAATAAAGAATCCTGATCTTTTAAAAAGAATAAAAGAGGAGTTTGTTCCAAGGTGAAGCTAATGAAGAGAACCCTCTACATAACTTTCCTTGCTCACCTTGTGGATGATGGTTGCGAGGTGGTGATGGCACCTCTGATACCTCTAATGGCAAGAGAGTTATCCTTCTCAAATGTTCAGATAGGGATCCTGGGAGGATCACTAATAATAGCTCTTGGAGTTTTCCAGTTTTTAATGGGATATATCTCTGATTACCTCCAGAAAAAAAGGGACATGGTGGTCATTGGTTTTCTTTTAATGTCACTGTGCTTTTATCTGATATCTCTCGGAGAATCCTTTCTCCATATTCTCGTATTTACGTTTCTTGCTGGTATAGGTTTATCCTTTTATCATCCTGTGGGTGTCTCTGTGATAACAACACATTTCAGGAGTGAAAGGGGAAAGGCTATAGGTATCCATGGTGCTGGAGGCGCACTTGGTCTTCTGATATTTCCCGCCTACAGTGGATTTATCGCTGAACATTATGGCTGGAGAACTGTTCTGAGGATAACTCCTCTTATATGTATCACGGTGGCATTCCTGTATTATCTCTATGTAAAGGATGTGACTCTCAGGAGATCTGGAAATAAATTTTCCCTGATACTATCTTCCACCGCCGTCCTTGTAATGATCGTCCTCGGTATGACTTCTATGTCCAACAGAGGATTTTCAACGTTTTTTCCTGTGCATCTTGACAGAATAGGGTACAGTTCCGATTTTTATGGCTCTCTGCTTTCAGTATTTCTGGGAATTGGGATATTTGGACAGTATATTGGAGGTGTTTTATCCGATAAAATCTCCTACAGAAAGATAGTCTCCTCCTCCCTGATTCTTACAGCATTATTTTTTATACCTCTCCTCAAAGCAGAGAATCCCTACATCATATACATATTCGGAGCACTTACAGGTCTATCAATGTCCATTGTATGGCCAGCGATATTTGCTTTCATAGCCGAAATAACTCCGGAGGATATGCACAGCAGAGGGATAGGCATATTCTCAAGTGTGGCAGCCACAATGGGAGGAACATCGCCAATTCTGATAGGATACATTGCAAAACTGTATACTCTTGAGCATGCTCTGTTATTCTTACCCATAACAGCCGTTGTGGGTGCTTTATTGATGCTCGGGGTGAAAAAATGAGACTGGAAGACAAAAAGAAGATATTTGAGACATTTTTTGTAACTTCTCTGATAATATCAAATATAACGGCTGTTAAGATAGTGAGCTATGGAAAACTTGTATTTCCAGCTGCTGTACTGGCATATGCTGTCACTTTCCTCTTTACAGACGTTTATAGTGAGATCTGGGGGAAAAAAGAAGCAAATACTCTTGTACGAATAGGATTTCTGTGCAATATCCTTGCATTGTTTCTGATAAGATTCTCAATCATATTACGACCCGCTTCTTTTTACGATCAATCTTCATTTGTTAATGTTCTCGGAGGCTCATCCAGAATTATCCTCGCATCTATGACAGCCTATCTGATCTCACAACACCACGATGTCTGGGCATTTCACTTCTGGAGAGATAAAACAAAGGGAAAATATCTATGGATAAGAAATAACGCATCAACAATGGTCTCACAACTTCTTGATACATCCATCTTCATTTTCCTCGCATTTTATGGAAATGCACCGATACTTACAATGATAGGAAGCCAGTATCTGATAAAACTCATAATAGCCGCCATAGACACGCCTTTCTGTTATATTTTTGTGAGATGGTGCAGAGAATAAAGGAAGTTAGTACATTGTTCTATGATTTTATCATATAAAATTTTTCTGTTTTTTCTCAGTTTCGCAAAACCGAAAAATTGAGAAGATTTTAAAAAATAAGATAAAAAATAATCTTATTTGTGCAAAAAAGCTTATATATTGGAGTTACAGGTACTGTATCAGGTGATAAAAATGTTTGGACCGAAAACAGAATATGCAAAAGGAAAACTTCTTGAGAGAGATAGAAGGGTAAAGAATATTAAGTTCATGATGTTCTGATCCTGCCATGCCCCTCTCTCTTTTCTTTATTTTATATGAATCTCCACTATATCTCCATCCTCTACTATATGTTCCCCCCCAGCTCTTTGCCCGTCATATTTAACAGATTTTCCCCATATCTTGGCATATTTAAAGTTTTTATATAGATGTTTATGAACTTCCTTCGCAACGTCCAGGACTGTAGATCCTCTCTTCATTGCTATGGGAGGATAATCCGGATCAGAGCCAGGTGATTTTGTGAACACCCTGACAATATCAAGATTTTCATATATCTTTTCCTTAATCTGTTCAATATTCGTTTTCTTTTTTGCTGAGATCGGTATAACATCGAACTCAGGGTACCTCTCCTTTAAAATTTTCAGATTTTCCTGACTTCTTTCTATATCAGTCTTATTTCCTATCACAAAAGCTTTCTTATAAGATAGGTTCCTGTTCAGAGAATCTAAAAAATCTTCAAGACTCACTTTTTCCTTTATTATCACAAGCGCATTTGATATTTTATTTTCTACGAGTATTTTCTTGATTTCATTTACATCAGACACATACTCTCTGCCACTTATCTCTATCCCACCCGAAGAAAACTTCTTTATTTCTATGTCTGGCTTTTTTTTATTTATTCTGAATCCTGCTCTGTAAAGCTCATTTAAGATTATATCCATATCATTTACCGGATTCCTACTGAGATCAACAACTATAACAAGTGTATCTGCATTTCTTATAGCACTTATAAGCTGAAATCCAAAGCCCTTACCCACAGAGACATCCTTTATAATAGGTGGCATATCCACAATCTGGATCTGAATACCCTTGTACTCCATCATTCCTGGAGTGGGGATCACTGTTGTGAGAGGATAATCGGCTATCTCTGTGTTTGCATTGGTAAGAACTTTAAGGATAGAAGATTTACCTGAGTTGGGAAGGCCCACCAGAGCCACCTGGGCAGCTCCCTCCTTTTTCACTGAAAAACTTGGTCCTCCCCCTTTTTTCGTTTTTGATTTTTCCAGTTCCTCTTTATATTTTGACAATCTCTGTTTTATAAAGAGTCTCATCTTCTCTGTGCCCTTATGCTTTGGTACTGTAGAGTACATTTTTTCCAGAGCTTTGATCTTCTCAGGAATTGTCTTTGCTTTTCTGTATTCTTCTTCTGCTAAAAGATACTCTCTTGTTACATTGGTGGGCATAACTATATTTCAGTGAAAAATTTAAAAAAGATAACTCTAAGCTCTATCTTCTCTTCATCACCATCTTCACCGTATAGCCTATAACAGCTGCTATGGCTGCTACGAAAATGATTATCGGTACAATATCGGGGATCTCGGGAAGTTTCTTTTTTCCCTGAAGTTCATTGATCTTTTCTGCACAGATATCTGCTTTTTCCTGATTTATATCCTTATAGAAGTTCATGGCGGTCTTATAATCCTGAACTGCTCCTTCATAATCTCCTTCTTTTTCCTTCTGTTGCGCCTGTGAGAAAAATTTATCTCCATTTATTCCCTTATAAGCTTTTGAGATAAACTGATCGCAGACGTTTACCATTTTTGTATCCCCTATTTCCTTATAAAGAGATTTTGCCTGAGTAAATTTTGTTTTTGCCTCTAAATAATTTTTGTTATTGAAAAGAGCTCCAGCCTGCTTGTAAAGCTGTTCTGCCTGGGATCTCTTAGCTTCTATATCAGATGTTTCCTCTTTTTGTTCTTTTTCTTCCTTCTTTTCTTCTTTTTCCTTAGGTGTCTCTTTTGTATAGGAGAAAACATTTAAAAATCTCCAGCTTGAAGCAATTATCTCTTTCTTTCCATCTCCATCCATATCAAAGCTTCTTATCTTGAATATTTCATCACTTGAGTATGTTGTACTGTAATCGGCAACTTTTTTCTCGTTTTCCAGAACTATAATATGATTTCCTATCCCAAGAATTACTTCGTTTATTCCGTCTCCATCAAGATCATCGATATATGCGGCATTGAGGTTTTTGTAACTCGGGTACTCAAACTCCCATTTTTTTGTTCCTTCTTTATCATATGCATAGATCCTTGATTTATCAAATACCATTATCTCATCAATATCATCAGAGTCATAATCCCCCATAAACATATTTACAGGCTTTTCTTTTAATGTTTCTTTCCAGTATAGAAGTCCATTATAGTTATAAAACCGAAGTTCGTCTCCTCCAACGACTATCTCATCAACTCCATCACCATCAAAATCATTCACCAGAAATGTATCAGCCTCGGTACAGCAGTACCATATATCATTCAGATCCTTATCAAGAACATAGAATTTGTCCGCTGCAACTATGAACTCCATATCCCCATCGCCGTCTATATCTGTGCACTCTATTTTTTTTATTCCTGATATGTTGCGAGAGATCTTCGGGTTTCCATTTCTGTAGAGGAGGTAGATCTTATCCTCAGTGGCAAAGATCACTTCTTTTCTTGAATCGCTATCTATATCTCTTATCATGGCAAACTTTGCCTCTCCGTCCAGAGGATACTCAAACTTCATATTTCCTAAATAATCCACAAGGTACCCTTTATTTTTTCCTCCCAGGACAAAGGAATTGACAAGATAAACTTTGGAGAAATCAAATGCATATCCCGGGTATTCGAATCTTTTCAGAAGATTCCCTTCGAAGTCAATGATATGTAAAAACTCGCTTCCCACAGCTATCTCGCTTTTACCATCCCCATCATAATCCAGAATTCTGAAATCATACACCTTTTCTTTTGTCTGATACTTCCAGTCAGAACTCACCAGCGGAAGTATCAGAATTAAAATTAAAATAGCCAAAATTTTTTTCATTTTATCCATCCTCCATATACATATCAAGCCCTTTTTTTTCTTCAGTATTTTTCATATAGAACATCAGAAACTCCATCCATGCTTTTTCATAATCCCTTTCTTCATTTTTCCTAAATTCATCATTATATATTTTCTTACTTCTCATATATAAATCTTTTACTTCCTTCTTATTTAGTTTATCGTTGAGAAGAGAGTATAAAACAGCACGAGAATCATTGTTCTCTATCACAGATATGAATCCATTCAAAGCCTTTGCATACCCCTTTTCAAGCTCTGGCTTCAGTTCTTCGTATATTTCCTTCATCTTTTTTATATCCCTCTCCATTGTAGCTCTGAAGAATCTTTCCATTATCTCACCAGACTTTCTGCCACTTCTATAGCCTTTTTACCCAGTTTTTCATTAATACGTCCATCTTCTACAGCTTTTTCAAGTTTATCTCTATCAATTATCCTTCTGTTTCCTTCTGTATCCTCAATTACATCTATCTCCAGATCAAAGTATCTTATCTTATCAGGATATATTTCTACAGGAGTGCAGATATTATAATATATTCCTTTCAACTCATTATTTTTTGTATAGTATCTATGTGTAAAGTACCACTTTCCCTCCTCTATTTCTGTTATTCCATAATCTCTGAACTCTTTTTTGATATTCAGTCCATCATAGTACCCCGTACCAAGAAATTTTCTTTTAAGAACTAATTTGGAATCACTCATCTCCAGAATCTCAGCCTCTCCAAGGGAGATGGGATATGTTTTTATATGCTCTATCTCAATATACTCTCCCATACATGAACGGAAGACCTCCCGAAAATTTTTCTCAATCAGATCTCTATCCATTCCTTCTTTCATGAGATTCTCACCGAGATCTATGGCTGCAGAAAGCCTCATCGAGTTTTTATAGATATGATGATTTTTCATCGTTGGTATCACTTCGTTCCTGATAGTATCCATCTTTTTTTTAGAATCCCATCCAAAATCTATTTTTAAAGCTCTTTTTCCCTTTCTTATTAAACTCGGTGCAGAAAAAAGCTCAGAACTACTAAGAATCTTCTCAGCTTCCTCGTAAAGTTCCTTTATCTCCTTTATCAGTTCGGTTTCCTTACCCACGGCACTGCTTCTGAAGAGTATCCCGAGATTTCTGAGATGCTTCTTTCCAATCTCGTAAAGTCTTTCTCTTTCCTCAGGATCTTTTATTTTTCTGCTTATTTTAACAGTTTTATTTGGGAGCAAAACTATATTTTTTCCTGGAAATGTTATCTTCGTTTTTAAAACAGGTCTCTTATTTATATCAAAAACCTGTACCAGTGATTCATCTTTTATCTCTTCGTAACATAAACCTCTACCATCTTTAATATCCACAATCGTTTTTTTACCTTTTTTTTCCAGTATTTTTCCTTTGTATATACCATATAACTGAACATCTTCCATTTTAAAAAATATATCCAGGAATTCCTCTTTTAAAACTTCTTCTAACATTTCGAGATCTTTTTTTTCTCCAATTGCTATCAATCCATTTTCCCTGTTCTGTCTGATATCTATATCTGCTGGATCCTTTGGAGATTTAACTCCAAATCTCTCTTCCATCACATCAGACATCTGAGATACCTTCCAGTTTTTTTCCAGCAGAAGTTTTGTCAGGGCAGTAGTATATATCCCTCTAATTCTTACAGTAGGAGTAGACATCGGTACCACCTCTTTTCTTTTTTTTCAGCAACCCATAATTATAAAGTTTATCCAGAACCTCTGTGTTTTTATTTAGAAATCGAGGTTCTATCCATGCTACTCCTTCCTCATGAAGAAGTAAAATTTTTTCCAGAATAGATAGTTCCTCCTCAGTTAAAATTTTTTCTTTTTCCTTAAACACTATCTCTCCAATTATGCTCTTCAATAATGAGATCTCTTTTTTTAGTTCCTCGATCTCAGATTTCATTGTGCTTATTTTCTCTTTCAGATAATTGGAGTCGCTCTCTGTAATTATGGGTTCCAGAACTACTTTTAAAATTTCTTTTTCTATCTCATTATACATCTGATCGAAATAGAACTCTGACTCATTCAAAATTTTCAGATTGGGATGATCGTCTATGGAGAGTTTAAACTTATATATCTTCTCTATTAACGAATCTCCAAGATCTTTTATTGTTTTGTTGTTAAAAATAACAGAAGTCAGGCTGGAGATCTTTCCAGTCTCAAAACTAAAGTCGTTTAGGAGATTCAGGATTTTTGACACCTCTTTTCTATTTACAGGGTCAAGACGATAGCTCAGTTTTCTTATCTCCAGAAACATATTTTTGAGCGAGGCGAGTTCTGTCTCGATCTTTTTCATTGCTTCTTCCTTCATCTATTCTATCTTGTAATCACCATTTATATTTTTAATGTTTCATCGAAAGAGTTTTAAAGATAGGAAGAGATGTATTGTTGCCATAATATTATTGTGGTATACAGGAGGCAAAATAATGATAGAGATAAGATTTCATGGAAGAGGCGGCCAAGGAGCAGTGACAGCTGCTAATATCTTAGCTGAAGCCTGTTTCAAGGAGGGTAAGGATGTCCAGGCCTTTCCGATGTTCGGAGTTGAGAGAAGAGGCGCACCTGTTACAGCTTTTCTCAGAGTTGATGACAGACCGATCAGGATAAAATCACAGATCTATAATCCTGATATAGTTGCAGTCCTGGACACCACTCTCTTAGAGGCTGTAGATGTCACCTCTGGCCTGAAGAAGGATGGTACAGTAATAATAAACACAGATCTTGATATAAAGGATATCGAAATAAAAGCAAAAAAACTGGCTCTGGTTGATGCAACAAAGATAGCCATGGATCATGGACTTGGAAGTAAGGCTGCACCCATTGTCAATACATCTATTCTGGGGAGTTTTCCAAGGGCCACTGAGATGGTCAGCATTGAATCTGTGATTAAGGCAATAAAAGAGAAGTCTCCAGCAAAAGCAGAGGAAAACGCCAGAGCCGCTGAAGATGCATATAAAAATACAAGGGTGTTTGAATGAAAGATGAGATTGTTCTTAAAAATGCTTCAGATATTCCTCCAATGGCAATGTCCTTAGGAACGACACTTGTTAATAAAACAGGATCATGGAGATCCATGAAACCTGTTTTCCATAAAGAGAAATGTATAAAGTGTGGAACATGCTGGAAGTTCTGCCCGAATGGATCTATAAAGAATGGAGAGTATCCTGAATGGGATTATGAGTACTGCAAGGGTTGTGGAATATGTGCCGAAGAGTGCCCCGTAAATGCTATTGAGATGGTAAGAGAGAGGTGAAAATATGGTGAAAAAAGTTATCTACGGGAATCATGCCGTTTCTTATGGTGCCAGGGATTCGAGAGTAGAGGTCATTGCAGCTTATCCTATAACTCCTCAGACACAGGTGGTAGAGCTTCTGAGTGAGTTCTGTGCGTCGGGTGAGTTAAAAGCAAAATTCATTAAAGTTGAATCAGAACATTCGGCGATGGCTGCATGTGTTGGAGCTTCTGCAGCAGGTGCAAGAGCTTTTACAGCAACATCCTCTCAGGGATTGGCCTTAATGCATGAGATGCTTCACTGGGCTTCAAATGCAAGGCATCCAATAGTGATGGCAAATATAAACAGGGCAATGGGTCCGCCATGGAGCATATGGACTGATCAGAATGATTCCATAGCACAGAGAGACACAGGATGGCTCCAATTTTACTGTTCCACAAATCAGGAAGTTTATGATACAACGATACAGGCCTTTAAAATATGTGAAAACGACAAAGTTTTACTTCCAGGCATGTTGATTCTGGATGCCTTTGTACTCTCACATACCTCCGAGGTAGTTGATATGCCTCCTCAGGAGGAGATAGATGAGTTCTTACCTCCCTATGAAGCCAAGTATAAACTGGATTTAGACGACCCCAGAGCTTTTGGAGGTTTAATGTTTCCTGACTGGTACTATGAACTGAAGTACAAACAGCACAGATCGATGGAAAAAGCTCTGAAGATCATAGAGGATGTTGGCAGAGAGTTTGGAGAGAGATTCGGGAGATATTACGGGCTTGTTGAGGAATACAGGATTGATGACGCCGAGATCGTTCTTGTAGTTTCAAGTACAGTAGCTCAGACATCAAAAGAAGCTGTGGATCTGCTGAGAAAAGAAGGAATGAGGATAGGTCTTGTGAGGATCAGAACATTCAGGCCTTTCCCGAAAGAAAAGATAAGGAAGATTGCATCAAAAGTGGATATGATGATCGTGATTGATAGAAATATCTCCTTTGGAAGTGAGGGAGTATTTTATACGGAAACAAAAGCCGCTTTGTATAACGAGAAGAGCAGACCCCCTGTGTATGGAGTCATCATAGGTTTAGGAGGCAGAGATGTGAGGGTTGAGGATATAATGAATATAGCAAAAAAAGGAAAAAATAATAAGCTTGAGATAAATAAGATAAACTGGTGGGGTGTCAAATTATGAAACTCACAATACCAGAAGAGGAACTGATGTATGAGGGAACTGTAGACTGCCAGGGATGTGGAGCCGGGCTGGCAATGAGATATGCTTTAAAAGCTCTTGGAAAAAGGACATTCGTTGTTATTCCTGCCTGCTGCTGGAGTATAATAGCGGGTCCATTTCCATACAGCTCATTACAGGTACCACTGTACCATACGGCATTCGAAACAGCAGCAGTTGTTTCTTCAGGAATTAAAGCAGCTCTGGAGATAAAGGGCATAGATGCCACGGTAATGGCATGGGCTGGAGACGGAGGAACTTTTGATATAGGAATTCAGTCTCTCAGTGGGGCTGCTGAGAGAAATGAGGATATAATATACGTCTGTTATGACAACGAGGCTTATATGAACACGGGTATTCAGAGATCATCAGCAACACCGTACAAGGCATGGACAACTACAACACCAAGAAAGTATCCCAAGGCAAGGCCAAAGAAAAATATAGATGAGATCATGGTGGCTCATGAAATACCATATGTTGCCACAGCCTCTGTAGCCTATCCTGAGGATTTTATAAGAAAACTGCAAAAGGCCAAAAACATAAAAGGAACAAAGTTTATCCATGTACTGGCCCCATGCCCCACAGGATGGAGATCACTTCCTGAACATACAATAAAGTTAGCAAGACTTGCAGTCCAGACATGTATCTTCCCGATTTATGAGGTGGAAGATGGAAAATACAAGATCAATATAAAACCAAAAAATCCAAAACCTGTAGAAGAGTATTTAAAGCTTCAGGGAAGATTCAGACACCTAACTGAAGAGGACATAAAAGAGATTCAGGAGGCAACAAATAGAAAATGGAAAAAACTGTTAAAAAAAGAAGAATTTTTTTAATGGAGGAGATAAAAATGTATGAGGTCAGATTCCATGGAAGAGGCGGACAGGGAGCAGTAACAGCCGCCACGATACTGGCAGATGCTGCTTTCCATGAAGGAAAGGATGTTCAGGCCTTTCCGATGTTCGGAGTTGAGAGAAGAGGCGCACCTGTAGCAGCATTCATGAGGATGGATACAAAGCCCATAGACATAAAAACACAGATATATGAACCTGATTGTGTTGTTGTTCTTGATCCGACACTAATGAGTGTTGTTGATGTGACAAAAGGACTTAAGGAAAACGGAAAAATAATAATAAACTCTTCAAAAGATCCAAAGGAGTTCAATCTTGGTAAAGGAAAAGTCTACACCATAGATGCTACGGAAATAGCCATAAAACATGGACTTGGAACTAAAACAAATCCAATCGTAAATACAGCTATCCTCGGAGCATACTCAAAAGCTGTGGGAAATGTTAAGATAGAATCTATTGAAGAAGCAATTCTTCAAAATGCTCCAAGAAAAAAAGAGGAAAATAGAAAAGCTGCAGTAGAGGCTTATGAAAAAACAAGAGGTGAATAAAATGGTGAAAGTTACACTTGGAGCAGTAAACAAAATAGCTGGCTCGTCCAAAAATTACAAGACAGGAGACTGGAGAACACTGAAACCTGTTATTGATTTAGAAAAATGTAAAAAATGTTGGGCATGTTATAAATACTGTCCTGAAGGGTGTATTGAAAAAACAGAGAAAGGGCCCATAGTGGATTATGATTTCTGTAAAGGATGTGGTATATGTGCAAATGAATGTCCCTTCAAGGCAATAGAAATGATAATGGAGGAGAGATAAATGACAAAACTAACTATAAGAGGAAATATGGCCACAGCCCTCGGTGCAAAACTCTGCAGACCTGATGTTATACCGGCTTACCCGATAACACCCTCCACACTGTTTCCTGAGAAAATATCAGAGTATATAGCAGACGGAGAACTCGATGCTGAGATGATCAGGGTAGAATCAGAACACTCTGCAATGTCTGCCTGTATCGGTGCCTCTGCGGCCGGTGCCAGAGTGTGTACAGCATCTGCAAGTCAGGGTATAGCTTTAATGAGTGAGATGCTCTTCATAGCAGCAGGAATGAGACTTCCTATAGTGATGGCTGTCGGTAACAGAGCATTATCAGCACCCATAAATATATGGTGTGATCATCAGGATACAATCTCTCAGAGAGACACAGGATGGCTCCAGTTCTATGCTGAAAAGAACCAGGAAGGTCTCGATCTCATGATAATAGCATTTAAAGTCTGTGAAGACAAAAGAGTCCTATTACCAGCCATGGTGGGGATAGATGCATTTGTTCTCACACACACCATAGAAGCTGTGGATGTTCCGGATCAGAAGTTAGTGGATGAGTTTCTTCCGAAGTATGAGCCCGAACTTCGCCTCGATCCTGAGAAACCAATGACCTTCGGATCCTTCGGAACACCTGAGTTTTACCAGGAGTTCAAATACATGCAGACAGAAGCTATGGAAAAGGCGAGAGAGGTAATAGACGAAGTCTTTGCAGAGTTCAAGAAAAAGTTTGGTAGAGAGTACAGAAAGATAACCCCCTATAAATGTGAGGATGCAGATGTGATTATACTGACAATGGGATCAATGAGCGGTACCGCCAGGGCTGCTGTAAATAAAATGCGTGAAGAGGGTAAAAAGGTGGGATGCTGTAAACTTACCGTTTACAGACCTTTCCCTGCTAAGGAAATAGTAGAATTAACAAAGAATGCCAAGGTGGTAGCTGTTCTGGATAGAGATATTTCTCCGGGATTTGGCGGAGCTTTATATGGAGAAGTCTCAGCTGCATTCGTCAATGAAGAAAAACATCCATTTATCACAAACTACATAATTGGATTGGGTGGCAGAGATATACTCATAGAAGACTTTGAATGGATATACGAAAGATCCATGGATGTTATTAAAAAAGGAAGAGTAGAGAAACCTGTTCAATGGGTAAACCTCAATGAGGAGGTGCTATAATGGAACTTTATTCCAAGGGACACAGGGCATGTGCAGGGTGTGCAGAACCGATCGCTGTCAGGGCTGTGCTGAACGAAGCAGGTCCAAACACCATAGGTGTCGTGTGTACAGGGTGCTTGGAGGTCGTATCTACAGGCTGGCCTGAGACTGCATGGGAAATACCGTTAATTCATGCTGCATTTGAAAATGCTGCTTCTGTTGCCTCAGGTGTGGAAGTAGCGCTCAGAAAACTGGGCAAAAAAGACACAAATGTTATAGCGTTTGGAGGAGATGGCGGTACATTTGATATAGGATTCCAGGCACTCTCAGGAATGCTGGAGAGAGGGCATAATGTGAAGTACATCTGTCTCGATAATGAAGCGTACATGAATACAGGTATTCAGAGATGCTCATCCACTCCCTACGGCGCATCCACAACAACTTCTCCCGCAGGTAAATACAGCATAGGAGAGAACAGACCCAAAAAACCGATAGCTGCAATATGTGCATCTCATGATATCCCATACACAGCCACAGCGACAGTTGCATACATTGAGGATCTCAGGAAAAAGGTGAGAACAGCACTGGAGACAGAAGGTCCAAGTTTTATCCATGTTCTTGTCCCATGCCCCACAGGATGGAGACATCCCTCGGATAAAACAATTGAGATCTCAAGACTCGCAGTGGAGACAGGTATATTTGTGCTATGGGAGCTGAAAGGAAGTGATTTCAACAATATAAAAATCACAAAAAAGATCAGAAATAGAAAACCTGTAACAGAGTACCTCAAGACCCAGGGAAGATTCAGACACCTGTTCAAACCAGAGATAAAACAGGACGTAATAGACAGGATACAAAAAGAAGTGGATGAAAAGTGCAAGCGCTTCGGCGTTGATCTATAAATTTCCTTTTTCTATTTTTTCTTTCAATTTTTGAATCTCTCCTAATCTCTTTCTATTGAAAATACGTGAAATTCTTTCAAAAGCCTCTATTCTATGGACTATACTGTCAAGATAAGAAAAAATATCTCCAGAATATAGAATAAGATTATATTTAAGAAATTCCTTTGATATTCTCTTTGGAGAGTATCCCCTAAGTCTGTACTCTATTATTTTCCTTGAAATTTTCTTCATAGCACAATCACAGTATGGAAAATCCTTACATTCACAGTTGAAAAACTCTAAGAGGAGAGATTCCACAATATTTATATCTTTCGGCTTTGTCACCGCTTCCAGAACTTCTCCTGAAAAAAGTTTTGCACTTTTCAATTCCAGAGTACTCTGAAGAGATTTTGTAATATAAACGTTCTCAAATCTCTCAAGAAACACTACACAATCTATAATATCCTTATCCAAGTTCTTTCTTATAAATTCTGCCTCTTTTATATTTAAAAATGAAACGGAAACAGCTCTTCCATACTGTGTTGCTCTTTTATTTTTTACAAGCCCAAACTCTTCGAGTATTTTTACCTTATTCAGATCTATCGGAAAAAGAGAGTTTTTGTTGAATTCTCTGAGTTTATCCGGAGAGCAACAGATATTGGCTAAAAGATTCTCTAAGATCATATCTTCCGTATATCTTATCTCTATATTTTCATCTGAAGACTGAAGAAGTTCAAATGCCACCCTGTCCTCTGTTGTATCTCTGTAGCTCCTCAGAGGATCTATAAGAAGATAAACCTTTCCTTTTTCATGAAAATCAGGTCTTCCAGCTCTTCCAAGCATCTGATGAAACTCTCTTGCCTTCAAAACATTTATCCCCATCTGGAGAGATTCGAAGATAACCTGAGATGACGGAAAATCCACACCGGCAGACAATGCTGCTGTTGTTACAACGCACTGGATCCTCTGATTCCAGAACTTCTCCTCAATTTCTTTTCTCTCAATGTATGACAATCCTGCATGATAACTTCTTGCCTTCACACCTTTACTTTTAAGATAAGATGCTATTTCTCCACATTTTCTTCGTGAATACGTAAAAACTATTGTCTGACCATGATATCCTTTCTTTGATATTGAATTCCATTCTTTTTTTACAAGTTTTCTTATTATTTCATTTTTTTTACTGTCCTGCGTAAATATTATATGTCTTTCTAAGGATATAGGTCTCTGATCGTATATCACAGGCTTTAAATTCAGATCCTCTGCTAACTCTTCTGCATTCCCCACCGTTGCAGATAATCCTATAAACTGGGCTTCTGGATACAACGTTCTGAGTCTGGAGATCAGACCATCAAGCCTTGCTCCCCTTTCCTCATCATCCAACATGTGAAGCTCATCTATTACCACTGTCCCGATCTTTCCGAGATCTCTGCCACTTCTGAGTAAAAAATCTATCCCCTCATATGTACCAACTATTATATCTGCATCTATATCTGTATCCATTATGGGAAACTCTTCTGTTTTTATTCTTGAGATCCCGACACGTAAAGCTACACGAAAAGGATAATTTCTTTTGAACTCCTCATATTTCTGATTTGCCAGTGCCACAAGAGGAACAAGAAATAGAAGTTTATATCCTTTCTTTATTTTCGGTATTCCTGCAAGTTCTGCTATCAATGTTTTACCTGAAGCTGTTGCGGAGACTATCAAAAGATTTTCTCCTTTAAGGAGGCCATTTTCTATCGCCAAGGACTGTGTAGGAAAAAGCTCTTTTATTCCTCTCTTTTTAAGGCTGTTTTTTAGAAATTCAGGTATATCCAGTTCCTCTATGTTTTTCCCTACGTATGAATGCGCCTCTATCTCATCAAATTTTGTTATCTCTGGATCAAGGTTGAATTTAGGATCAAAGAGTATGAGAACTTTATCCACGTCTTTTAATCTTTTAAGAACTTTGATTATGGCTTCGTTTGATTCTATATTTCGATACTTCATCTCCCTGAATATTTCCTTCTTTGCACATTCCTCACAGATTATTTCATCATGATACCTGTACCCTTTTTTCAGGGGATTGATCCTTCCTTCTATTAAACAGAATCTGCAGAGATCTATCTCTTTATATGGAATATTAAAGTTATTCAGCATTTTTTCGATCTCTGCACACTCTTCTACTGTATATATCTCCTCTTCTCTTAGAAGATTTATTACTTCTCTGGGTTTTAGAAGCTTTTCTCCTTCTCTAAACTTCTTAGGTCTGTATCCCCTTGGAGTATCTTCCAGGATAAGATTGAATTTTTTAACTTCTTTATTTTCTTTTTTATAAATCTCAAATTCATTTTTCTTATTTCCTCTTCTGATAACTATCATTGTCATTATAGTTTATAAGGAGATTTTAAAGGTTGTGGATTAGAAGCTATAAATCTATACAAACATCTCTGGATGTTCTGTATGTATAGGAATCACTTCTTTTGGTTTAATCTCTTTTATCATCTCCTTAATTTCAGGACCTGAGGCATGCCCTGAAGCGTGAGCAGAGTATTCTTTTATTCCGAAATGTTCTAACCAGTGCTTTTTTCTTTTCTCATCCAACTCCATATCTTCTGAAAAGGGCTCGCAGTTGGATTTTATCCAGATAGCATTTTTTGGTTTTATATCTATCAACTGGTTTATCTCCCAGAAACTGGTGGAGACAACATAATCCTCTGGATTATCCTTTAGTTCTTCATATTTTATTGCATTATCTTTGAATATGAAATCTCTTTCCCATGTTTCATAATCTTTTAGCACCTGATTCTTTGGTACCTCTTTATCTATCAATCCCCATCCTTTTTTCGGTATCAGGATCTTGAGATCTTTTATATCGAGAGGAGACATCTTTCCAAGTTTTTCTATAAGATAGGCAAGTTTAAGATCGACAACAAAATCTCTTTCATTGCTTTTTGCGGCGTCATAGATCGTTTTTGCTCTATCGATATCTTTTTTTGGATGTTCAACAAAAACAATTCCCTTAGTTTGCGAGATTAAATCTTTTATTATGTTTTTCACACCTGCTTCACTGTCCTTTCTGTCCTCATTTATCCTTGTTCCTTCGCATAGAAAAACCTCTGGATCTGCCTCTTTTGCTCTTTCAATGAAGTCATAACTTTTCTCACCATTCAGCCCGTGAAACCTAAGGTCTCCTGAATAAACTAAGTTTCCTTCATCAGAGTATACAATGAATCCACAGGCACCCGGAAGTGAATGGTCTACAGGGACCATCTCTATCTCAAAAGATCCTATCTCCACCTTTCTTTTCGGCTTCATTATATTATATTTCCTTTCAGTAATGTACTCTTCTTTTCTTCTATCAACTCTGCTTAATTTTCCTTTTTTATTTAGATAGAAGGAAAATGTTTCACAGTAAGTGTAGAAATCAGAAAATGTTCCCTTTCCAGTCTCTTCAATGCACTGTAAAATTATCTTTGTTTCTTCTGTACAAAATATAGGTATGTCTTTTCTGAGAAAATGAATGTATGCAGAATGATCCATGTGTGCATGACTTAAAAATAAAGCATCTATGCTTCTATCTTCTTTTCTTCTTCCCATATGTCTGAGATAATCCTCTCTGTAAATCCCGGAAAGATCGGGAAGAAGATCAAACTCGAAAAAGTCTCTTAATGAAGAAGATTTTCTTGGCTGCAGAAACTCGGAAAAATAATATGATGATTTTGAAAAGCTCATTCCAAAATCCAGAAGAATTCTTGTATCATCATCACTTATCAGGATCTTATTGCCGCCTATCTCATTCTTTCCTCCCAGGATTTCAATATTCATTGAGAGCCTCCTTTAAGATATATCTCACCCACTCTTGTGATGAAGAGTCTTACTCTTTTTTCTTCTCTTTCTTTTGAGATAAGGCCTTTCTCTTCAAGTCTTTCCAATCTGTACTGAATACTGGATCTCTGAACTCTGGATTCATCCCTGTTTATATACTCCACAAGCTCTTTTATCGACTCTGCACCATTTTTTTCATCCAGTATCTTCAGTATCTTCATGTCAATCTCTGTGATCTCCTCTATGGGAAAGATCGGTATTGACTCATATTCCTTTACTCCTCTACCCCCTCCATGATCCATAAACTCACTTTTCATTTTTCTGTCAAGGGTTTCAATTATTCTGGGAATGAGATACTCCTCAGGCTTACAGTATATGATCTCAATATCCCCTTTGCCCCGCATGAAGAAGACACTAGAGATCATGGCAACTAAGGTTACCTTCGGAGCTGAAGAAATATTGACATACACTCTCCTCTCCTTTATTTCTCTTTTTATCAACTCAAGCATTTTGAGAAAGACTTCATCGAAGTTATATATATCGATACTGATCTCTTCAATCTCCACAGGAAAATCTTTCAGTTTTTTAAGAAAATGTTTTGCCAGTGATGATGAGAGAGGATACTTACCTCCATTATCTCTGAGCACAATTATCTTGTCACCAGGATACTCGAGCATCGGCTTCACGATTCTATCGTATTCAAATCCTGCAGCAATAATATGAGTTCCCTTTTTTCTGTTCATGTACAGTAATTATTTTCATTACTTATAAACTTTTTCCATTATGTAACGAAAAGTTTATAAATGAGATGCTGCATAGTATATATATGAAACAAAAAAATTTGTTTCATAATAAAAGATATTGTTTTGAGGTGATACAATGGGTAGAAAACTTACCGTGGTAAGCGGTTATAAAAGAAGAAAATCAGGAAATAAATATAAAACTGTCAGCGTGAGACCTCATAGAAGACGAACACCATAAGGTGATAATATGAAAAAAAGTATAGTTATTTTATTGGCTGGGATGATAGCCTTTGCATCGATTCCATTTGTATTGTCGGAAGACAGGATCAATATAAAAGTATTCTTCATATACCCCAATGGAGAGATCGTGGAACAGGATGTTGAAACAGGATCTTACTCTGTGGATTTCACCATCGATAATCTCAGGATCTGCAATGATCTACTGTATATGATAGAGGAAGTATATTCAGATTGCCCGAATGTAGAAGAAAAGCTCGATCTTGCACAACATCACATAGATCTCGCAAATACAACAGGAGATTTTAACGAGGAGTTAGAAAAGGCGATTGTTATTTTGAGGAATATACTCTTCAATGAGGAATAGGTGTATGGGAAAAAACAGTTTTGGAGTCAAAGAAGGTATAGCGGCTTTTATTCTCGCCATATATCTCTTATATCTTCTGATTAAAGTAGTGATATGGATTGTTTCGACTATTTATAAAAAACTCTCTGAATCATCAAACAAAACTGAGCCGAGTTTTCATCGAAAAGAATATCAGAGTTATACTCGGGGTTTTAATTTCAATCATTCAAAAAATAAGAGAAAACACCATAAGACTCACTATTATAAAACCCAGAGAAATGATCGTTCAGAGAAAGAACATTATCAAAAAACTGATCTAAGAGAGAAAGCCCTTCGCATTCTCAATCTCAAAGGAACAGAGAGTGAAGAGGAGATAAAGAGAGCATACAGAAAGGCAGTGAAAAAGTGGCATCCCGATAACAATAAAGATCAATATGCAGAGAAAAGGTTTATAGAAATACACGAGGCGTACAAATTACTTCTCAATCTAAAAAAGACGGGGGCGATATAAATGTCATTTGGAGAGACGATCTTGGCGATATTCGGAGTAAGAAAACTGAGTACGTCCAGAGATTACAAACTCCTGAGTAGAAGAATAGATGCTCTGGAATATAATGATAAAATATTAAGGGATATGATATGGTCAACGATGACAGATGAGCAGAAAAGAGAGTTTATCAGAAGATACAAAGAAGAAAAAATGGAACAGAAAAAAGAGAATATGACAGATGATCTTGAAACATTAATAAAAAAGGGATTCTGGACAATGGTGGGAGTTTTCGGAGGATTATTTATCTTATATATGATTGTTTATATCGTAGTGGCTGCTTTTACATGAGGTGAGACTATGAAATGTAAATGGATAGAAGATCA
>JAGGSA010000112.1 GCA_021159325.1 Methanomicrobia archaeon
GTCTTAGGATCATCTGATGAAAAAATTTATAACTCAAATTATCCTATTTTTATGATGGATGATAGTAAAGGAAACTTTAAAATAAAAAAAATAACTTCTGTTTCAATCATTGTTTTATTTATTTCTTCCATTTATTTTTCAGTGTTAGCTGAGATGGATAATGAGTTAACCACTGAAAATACTGTTATACTTTCTAATAAAACAGATGAAGCTTTCTGTAAAGACTTTTCGCCGTATCTGAGGAAATTATCCGTAGACTGGGTAGATGTACAAAAATTCAGGGAGATAAAAGACAAGAATATCATTATTATAGGAGGACCCCATGCTGAAGACATAGGAGATATAGTCAGGAAATTGATTACACAGGAAGAAGCAGAGCATATTCGTAGGAATGGAAGTTATTCTATTCTTAAAAAAGATAATCCATGGACAGAGAAACGAGTAATATATATCTTTGCAGGATCAGATAGAGTGTTTACAAAAAAAGCAGCAGAAATGGGTATGGAAACTCTCATTCAAAAAGTGAAAAATCCAGAAGATTGGTTTAGATACTCTTTCTCTATCTGTTCCTTAGAAGAAGCACAGGAATATATAGCTCAATTCCAGTTTATTCCAGAGGATAAAGAATTGTCTACGGATGAATTGAGTATTGAACTAAATGCTCATCTGCCTGAGCATATTACTGTACAGGAGGCTAAGGAGGATGTAGAGTATCTTTTTTATCTACTATCCCATGGTTATAGTGGCTATGGATATTTCAAAACTAAAGGAGATTTTGATCAGGCTAAAAAAGATATATTATCAGAGATAGAAACTCGTTCTACATTAACTCCTGAGAGTTTTTCAGGACTACTTCACAAACACTTAGAATTTATCAGCGATGGTCATTTTATGATAGGACATGATACATATTTCCAGCATAAAGTTTTCTGGTACGATAAAAATTTTGAAATATGGAAAACTGGAGAGAAATATTACTTTATTTCAGATAATAAAAAGTGGGAGATTGTTAAAATCAATAAAAAAGATCCAAAAAACTTTATTTTTCCATCATTAAATCCGGATGGCGAACCTATCTACCGAATAGGAGTTCTTTCAAAGATCTCTCCCAACCCTCTTATTCTTATAGCAAAGGACGAAAATGGAGTTGAAAAAATATTCGAAATAAATCTTTATTCCTCGAACTATACTCCAAAAGGAATATTTGAAGAATGTAAGATTTCTGGAATTCCAGTGATATCTATTCGATCATTTTCTACGGATTATATTGATCAATTAGAAAAATTCCTTCAAACTGCCAAGAAGTACAGAGGCGAGCCGTACCTTATTCTTGATATCAGAGGTAATGGAGGAGGAAGCTCTGAATGGCCCAGAAAATGGGTCAAACAATTTACAGGGTATAATCCCGAAGATTTTATTCATACTATGTTTTTAAGCAGGACCACACTTATCGGTAATATCAATTACATAAAACAACACTTGAAAGAATATCCAGACAATGAGATATACAGAGAATTGTTAGATCGCTATGAAGGACTACTGGATAAATTTGAGAGAAACTCAGACAAACCCCACTGGTCAGAAATTACATTCCCGAGTATCCAAACGATCCCGAACACCACCAAGGTAATAGTCCTGATGGATGGAAGGGTCTGTTCCGCTGGAGAAGCATTCATTAATTATTTGCGTCAGATAGAAAATGTAATTTTTGTAGGTGAAAATAGTTGTGGGATGATTACATTTGGTGATAATACTCTTCATCAACTTCCAAACTCAAAACTTAGCGTTTGTCTTCCCTCCACACTTTTATTTCCTCCCGATTTAAAACTTATCGAAGAAGAAGGATTTTTTCCTGATCTGTGGGTTCCTGCAGATTATGCTTTATTTTATGTTCTTAACGCTATAGAAAAAGGAAAGATATGAAATTTAAATACGCCAAGAGCAAACTAAACTCACTTTCTAATTTTATCTATAAATTCTCCATTTCACAGATGGAAAGCTTTCCATAAATAATTTAAACACAGAGACTCATTTTGTTTCATGATAAAAGGAGTTCTTTTCGATGCAGGAGGTACTCTTATCAGAATGAAACCTGGATCTGATGAGATAATGTATGATATGATCCAGAGATATAAAATAACGAAAGAGGAGTTTTTCAGAGCCTTTAAAGAAGCCAGGAAGTATCGTTATAGAGTTTACAGTAAAGATTCTTATTCTGCATTCATTCAATCTATTTTAATGAAACTCGGGATTGAAGGAGAGATTGGAAAAAAACAATATGTAGTACTTATGGAGCGAGCAAAGTTTATAAGATATCCAGAGACTCTGGAAGTTCTGAAAAATCTCTCAAGAAATTATATCCTCGGTGTGATTTCCAACTGGGATCTGGAGCTGAATCTGGATAGTATTTTTGAGGAGCTAAGGATCAGAAAATATTTTTCTGTGATCGTTGTTTCAAAGGATATAAAAATTTCAAAGCCTGATCCAGGAATATTTTTGGAAGCTCTGAAAAAAATCAATTTAACTCCTCATCAATGTTTTTATATAGGAGATGATCCCTATGAGGACTTTTATGGTGCCAATAATCTTGGATTCATATCGATACTCATAGATAGAGGGAATAGATATGGAGAGCTTGAGTGTCCGAAGATCAGGGATCTCAGAGAGATATATGCATATCTGGAGAAGGATAGTTTTTTATAGTTAGAAATGAAAACTTTATTGGTGATATGATGATAGTGGTAAATACAGATTTTGTCCCGGGGAGAGAAATAACTGAAGTTCTGGGACTGGTAAAGGCAAATACGATAAGAGCAAAGCACATAGGTAAGGACATTATGGCAGGATTGAGGAACATAGTGGGTGGAGAGTTAACAGAGTATACTGAGATGCTCTCAGAATCGAGGGAACAGGCTCTTCAGAGAATGATCAAGGAAGCTGAGAAACTTGGTGCTGATGCTGTGATCAATGTGAGATTCATGACGAGTAGTGTGGCACAGGGTGCAGCCGAGATACTCGTATATGGGACTGCTGTGAGGCTGAAATAATGGATATTCTCAGGGTCTTGGGATTTTTAACACTTGGCGTAGGTATAGGCGTTCCTTTACTTTATGGGATATATAAGCTCATTCCTCTCATATTTGGATCCACACCTCTGTGGGTCTGTATCTCCATAATACTGATCTGTGCGGGTTTTTTACTTCTTGTAGCGAGTGCAATAAGAGATAGACTCAAAGAAGAAAAGATAGAGGGAGTAAGTGATTGAGAGATGTTCACTCTTGAGGAAGGAGAAGAACTTGTCAGGATAGCGAGGGAAAATATTGAGACATATTTATCTTCAGGAAGAAGAATAAACTTAAAAGATGTAAAGGAGAAGTACAGGAAAAAGATGGGGGTGTTTGTCACGTTGAATAAAGATGGGGAGTTAAGGGGATGTATAGGTTATCCAAGGCCTGTCTTACCTCTTATAGATGCTCTTTTGGATGTTTCTATCAGTGCTGCAGTGAGAGATCCAAGGTTTCCTCCCGTTACCTTAAAAGAGATGGAAAAGATCACTGTGGAGATTACAATATTAACTCCTCCAGAACTTATAAAATGTAAGCCGAAAGACTATCCAAAGAATATAAAGATAGGAAGGGATGGATTGATAGTCGAGAAGGGATTTTTTTCGGGTCTCCTTTTGCCGCAGGTAGCCGTGGAATGGAACTGGAATGAAGAAGAGTTCCTCTCAAACACATGTCTTAAGGCGGGGTTACCCATGGATGCATGGCTTGATCCGGATACGAGAGTTTACAGATTCCAGGGACAGATATTTTATGAAGACTCTGGAAAAGTAAAAGAAAAAAGTTTTAAGGCTTGAGCTTTTGCTCAAGAACATAAATAAGCATTTTTCTATTCTTTTCTATGTTATCTATGTTTTTCTCAAAGTTTTCTATTCTTTCCCTACATTCAAGATATGTGATTATTGAGTTCAGGTCATTTTTCAGAGTTTTTAAAGAAGCCCTGAGTCTGGAGAGAGAAATGGCGTCCTCCCTTTTGGAGTAATATTTTATACTTTCTAAGGTTTTCTTTATGTTACGGATCGTTCCAGAAAAATCCTCCTTTACATAATAATCTGCATCCCCGATGAAAAAATATCTCAGTGTCTCTACGTCCTTCTCATTCAGTCTTTCTCCTGTTTTCAATCTCATCAACACCTTCATCAGATCATTCTTGAGATTTTTCTCAAGGTTTTCTTTTATCTGAAGATCGAAATCCTCTATGGAGGATTTTATATTGTTCAGCTCACCGAGATTTGAATGATTTATACCATCAACTGTTCCCTTCTGTACAATGTACATAGCAGCAGTTATTTTCTTCTCAGGGTCTATTTCCACCTCTGATTTACAATTTTTACAGTAAAATATCTTTTTTTCAGGGTCATACCCCAGATCTGTGTTTCCACATCTGCATGTCATTACTGCACCTTTATGTTCAGGTCACATGTATCATAAGCTGTGTAATGCGGGCACAGGCTCTTTATACATCTCTTACCGTCTCCCTTACATGGAAGTTTGTCTATATGGATATTGAGGAGAGGTTCCATCAGAGCAATGCCTCTTATCTCCTTTATCTCTCTGATAGATCTCTGAAGTTCACTGTCATCCATAACTCTCAGCTCAACAAAGTAATCTATATTTGGATTCTCATAACTTACCTCAATGATCATCTTCTCAACTCTCGATACTCCCCTGATTTTTTCAAGATCAGAGAAGACTGTTCTCACAAGATCTGGAATAACTTCTATTCTGCACTGATATAATATCATATTTCCTCTCTGTGATGAAGATTTAAATCTTTTTCTGTTTTGACATATAAGTAAGATTTAAATACAGTTCTCACAGAGTAATAATATGGCAAAAAAGCAGATTCCCACAACAGGAATAATTTTGCTGATTCTGATTGTGACAGTGATAATATACATTGCATATACAAGGATAGAAAACGAAACATTGAAGCTCATTGCAATTATTATCCCCGTGCTCATTGCATTCTCTGCTCTTATGGGACTCAAGCAGGAGTATGACATAGCAGATAAGATCATAAAAGAGGGGCTTGTGGATGAATACGTTGAAAAATATGGTCTTGGGGATAGAAAAACTTTCGAAGACTTTATTGAAGAGCTCAGAATGAGAGGATATACAATAAATCCGGGTACAAAAGCTCAGCTGAGAAAGGAGATAGTTGAAAGATTTGAAAGAGGGAGAAAATGAGAGTAGTGGATTTAAGAAGTGATACCGTAACAAAACCCTCCAAGGAAATGCTTGAGGCTATTTTGAATGCTGAGCTTGGAGATGACGTTTATAGAGAGGATCCAACAGTCAATAAACTTGAGGAGATGGCTGCCAGGAAAATGGGTAAGGAGGCTGCACTTCTGGTAACGAGTGGAACTCAGGGGAATTTAATAGGTCTGATGACAAATACAAACAGGGGGGAGGAGGTCATACTGGAGGCTGAAAGTCATATATACTATTATGAGGTGGGCAGTATCGCAGCCGTGGCTAATCTTCTTGCAAAACCTATACAGGGAAAAATGGGTGTTCTTGATCCTGTGGACGTGGAGAATGCAGTAAGACCAAGAAATATACACATGCCTGTGACAAGCTTAGTATGCATAGAGAACACGCATAACAGAGCTGGAGGTACCATCTGGAGACCTGAGCAGATAAAGGCTGTCAGTGATGTTGCAAGGGATAGAGGTCTCAGAATACATATGGATGGTGCAAGGATATTCAACTCTGCCATAGCTCAGGGCATAGATGTTAAAAAGATGACACAGCATGTTGATAGCGTGATGTTCTGTCTTTCAAAGGGATTGGCATGTCCTGTCGGGTCATTGCTATGTGGCACTGAGGAGTTCATTGAGAGAGCAAGAAAATACAGAAAAATGTTCGGAGGAGGAATGAGGCAGGCAGGTATAATAGCAGCTCCGGGTATTGTTGCACTTGAAAAGATGATAGACAGACTTGAGGAGGATCATAAAAATGCAAGGATGCTTGCTGAGGGATTGAAGGATCTGAACTTCAGAATAGATATGAGAAGGGTACAGACAAATATAGTGATCTTTGAAGTGGATAACGGTGAGAAGTTTATCTCCGAGATCAGCAGATACGGAATAAAGGCATCAAACTTTGGAAGAAATAAGGTCAGGATGGTGACCCATTATGGAATAGAAAAAAAGGATATTAAATACGTTCTTGAGACCTTAGAGGCTATTTTTTGAATTTTATATATCCCATCAGTTTATATGGCTCAATCACTCCCAGAACATCCTCAGGGGAATGACCGCTCTTTTTTATTATTTCCCCCACAGTTGTTTCTCCATCCACATACTGCAAAATGCTTCTGGCAAAGGGATCGATGTTCTCCAGAAATTCTTCTCTCCCTATATTTGTTATCTGCCCACCCTTTGTGAGTATGGGAATTTCATCTTCCCACATGATCTTTCCATGTCCTGGAGCAGCAGCTTTTGTTTTTCTGGGGGTAGCTTTTTTTACCTCTCCCCCTTCAAAAAGTACACCAATATCATATTTCTTATCAAGAGGATATACCTCTTTCAGAACACTCATCTGTGAATCTGTTAGCTTATGAAGGATAACTGCACAGTTCTCATGTAGTAACTCCTGGATATTCTGAAGAGGATCCCCCTTTCTGTTACCTTCATAAAATACTCCTATAATTACTCCATTTTCTATAATGATATAACCCTCTTCTATCCCTTTTTCTGTCAGGAGAACCTCCAAGTAACCTACATCCTTGAATTTTCCCAGAACTCCTCTGAGATCCACAAACTCTAAGGGAGATTCCAGTATAATTTCCCCTCGTGGTATGTCCATACAATCAACTCCTTACAAAACCATATCTTTGTATAAGATATTTAAATTTTCTTATATTTAAACTTTTCTTAACACACAAAAAGGATATAAAGATATTAACAACTTTTCAGTTGTAAAAGATAAGTTTTTTATTTTTCTTCTCCTATGTAGATCATGATCGTTATAATAGATTTTGGAAGTCAGTATACCCATCTCATCTCGAGAAGAGTCAGGGAGTTGGGTGTAAAATCAGAGATTGTTTTTCCCTTCACATCATCAGAGAGGATAAAAAGGATGAATCCAGATGGAATTATATTCTCTGGAGGCCCAAACTCTGTTTATGACAGAGATGCTCCAGATGTTGATGAGACTCTGTGGAAATGGATACTAAAGAATAACATACCTGTACTTGGATTGTGTTATGGTCTGCATCTCATCGCCAAGAGATTTCATGGCAGGATAGGAAAAAGCGAAAGAAGGGAATATGGAATAACAACGGTGAAGATAAAGAAACATAATATAATCTTCAGGGGGCTTGGAGAAAAAGAGGTAGTATGGATGAGCCATGGAGATAAGGTCTTAGATCTTCCAGATACATTCGAGGTTCTTGCGTCTTCAGAGAACTGTAAATACGCTTCTTTCTGTTATAAAAATATTTATGCACTCCAGTGGCATCCTGAGGTTGTGCATACAAAAAATGGAATGAAAATGCTGAATAACTTTCTTTTTGAAATCTGCAAAGCCAGAAAAGATTGGAATATGGAAGATTTTGTGGAGAGGACTGTCAGAGATATTAAAGCAAGAGTTGGAAATAAAAAGGCTATTATTGCCTTATCTGGGGGAGTGGATTCTTCTGTTGCCACTGTTCTGGCTTCCAAGGCTATAGGTAAAAATCTAATAGCTGTCTTTGTTGACACAGGGCTTCTCAGAAAAAATGAAGGTGAGAGAGTTGAGAGAATATTCAGGAAATTCAATTTAAAATTTTTAAAGATCGATGCAAAGGAAAGATTCTTCAGAAGATTGAAGGGAGTAAAAGATACGGAGATGAAGAGGAAGATAATCGGGGAGGAGTTTATAAGGATCTTTGAGGAGGTAGCCAGGAAAGAAAAAGCAGAGTTCCTGATCCAGGGTACCATATATCCCGATGTCATAGAGTCAGGATCGAGAACAGCAGATACCATAAAATCACACCACAATGTGGGCGGGCTACCAGAGGATATTGGTCTGGAGATTATAGAACCTCTATCATATCTCTATAAGGATGAAGTAAGAAGAATAGGAAAAAAGCTCGGGATACCGGATGAGATAATAAAGCAGCATCCCTTCCCAGGTCCCGGATTAGCTGTCAGAGTTACCGGAGAAGTGAATGAGGAGAATATAAGGATATGCAGGGAAGCGTCCTATATCTTAGAGGAAGAGCTGAAAAAAGCAGGCGTTTTCTATGATCTGTGGCAGGCTTTTGCGGTAACACTTGAGGACAGAGTTGTTGGAGTTGTTGGAGATCAGAGAAAGTACGGAAGAATTGTGGCTCTCAGGATAGTGGAAAGTGTGGATGCAATGACAGCGAACTTTGCCAAGCTTGACTGGGATCTCTTAGAGAGGATCTCCACAAGGATCACAAATGAAATTCCCGAAGTTGTATCTGTGGCGTACTTTATCTCAAACAAGCCACCCCAGACCATAGAGCCATGCTAAAGGTTTTCCAGAAGTTCACATGTTTTGCATATCTCTCCAATGGTGGGCTCACCGCAGTTTCTGCAGTATCTCACTTCCTTTGTGAGATTTTTTGCCAGCAGAGGATATATCTTATCATAAGATCTTAAAAGCGAATATTTTGTGGTGGGCTGCTCCATCTCCATCTTGTTGAGGAACTCCCTGATATTGTTCCTGTAAGCTTCTCCTGCATAGGGACACTCAGAAAACTCCACGTCTATATTGTTCACAAGGGCATAGATAACATCTTCCTTCTCAGGTATCTCCCTCAATGGCTTTATTCTTGGAACAAATTTTTCATTCAAACGAATATAATATGATCCTGTCCTCCCGAATCTGGAAAGGTCTCCTCTCAGAAAGTTCATGAGGATCGTCTGTACCTCATCATCAAGATTATGTCCCACAGCCAATTTGTCACATCCAAGTTCTCTTGCTTTTTTATTCAATAAATATCTTCTGAAAACACCGCAGTATGAACATGGACTCAACTCTCTATCTCTTTTTACTATCTCATCAAGGGTATATCCAAACTCCTCTTTGAAAGAATAGATTTTACTTTCAATCCCCCATGACTTACAGTTCTTCTGAACTAATCTGATCGATTTATCCCTATATCCTTTTATTCCCTCATCTATCGTTATGGCGATCAGATCAAATGGGTATTTCTCTGAGAGTTTTTTCAGTATGTGAAGAAGTACAAGGCTATCCTTCCCACCAGAAACACCGACACCTATGAGATCATTCTTTTCTATCAGTGAGTATTTCCTGATTACCTTTTTTACCCTCTCCACCATGCTTTTATTAAAACATCTTTCACATAGTTTTTCTCCCGAATATCTTCTGAAGATTATAGCTTTTTTTCCACATTTACAGTACATTTATCCACCAGAGATCACAGGAATTATAAGAAGTTCATCATTATCCTCTATGTATTCATCCTCTATACTTATTTTTCCATTTCTCTTAACAACAGCAGTTTCAGAGCTGTAACCAAGACTTTCCAGGATATCCTCTATTTTGAGTCCTCTGCTATATTCAATAAACTTTTCTTTGTTTTCTCTTAACAATCTCACCTTTATCATAAGATCACAAGGATTTTCGGGAAAAAGTTTATCAGCAGCAGAATTAAACAGATTACTGTTAGAGCTACAGAGATCATATTTGAGAGTTTTTTGGAGAGTTTCATCTCCATCAGCTCTTTAACGATCTTTCCGCCATCAAAGAGATAGATCGGCAGGAGATTCATGAGTCCTATTCCAATATTAAGTAAGGAGATCCAGAAGATTGAAAAATAAACAGGCAATAAAAATTTTCCATACTTTGTTGTGAGATGCGTTTGCAGGAATATGCCCATGTATCCCCTGTTCGGATCTTCTGGATTTTCAGTGAGGGTCATCTTTCTCTCTCCTTTATTCGTTTTCAGAACAATCTCATCCCCGGGTTTAAACTCTGCCATGATCTCCGCAAACTCTTTCTCGTTATGGAAAGGAATGCCATTCACCTCATAAATTATCATTCCTTCCTCAAGAACACCGTAAGCAGGCATACCCTCCTGAACGCTCTTTATTACTATCCCATCTCCCACTATCAGAGGATTGAGGAGCATCAAAAGGAGAAGAGTTACAAGCCCCAGAACAAAGTTTGCCGTAGATCCCGCTCCGTATATCTTTATTCTTGACCATGGAGAGGCTTTCTTCATCTCCTCCTCTTTGGGCTCTACAAATGCCAAGGGGAGTACCAGGAAAACTCCAGCACCCACTGATTTCAATGGTATATTTTCTCTTCTTGCCACTATCCCATGGGAGAACTCATGAACAATGATCAGTGTTATGAGGCCTATCAATCCATACCATAATGGAATGGTCAGACCGGGTATCGCTAAAGTAACACTCTGAACGGGCTCTGTACTTTCTTTCATTTCGAGAATACTGTTGATCAGATAATAGACCACATAAATAGATCCCAGCAGGGATACAACTATACCTGCCTTTGCAAAGTAATCCCATAATCTTCCCATCTTTCTGGAGATGTTATCTATCATCTCTATGGATCTTTCTGTTCTCCATAAAAGAACAAATCCTGCAACTTCTATTCCCCTGTCCTTTAAAAAGGGGGATAGATAATTCATTACACCCCAGAATCCAAGGATCATGAATAAAATTAAATAAAGATTAAAATCCATCTGTTAATTCACCTTAGTACATGAAGAAGAACTACAATGACTCCTGTGGCTATGCACAGTCCCACTGCAATATAGGGGCTCATCTTAATTCCTTTTGTTTCCTCATCAAAGTATCTTATCAATCCAGCACCTGTGGGTGGGAGTGCTCCTTCTTTTCTTGTTTTTCCTTTTGCCATATTACCTCATTTTCTCCATGCTTTATAAAGTTTATCTTTTTCAGTCATGATACCAAACGAAACCTTATATATCTGAAAGAGTAAAAGAAATATGCTTGATCTTCTGCCAGAGTATGCTGTTAAAAAGTTAAAGGAACAGGGTATTACGGAACTTTTTCCTCCCCAGAAGGAAGCAGTACAGAAAGGTATTCTGAACGGAAAAAATATGGTTCTTGCCATCCCCACGGCATCTGGCAAAACTCTTGTTGCATTGATTGCCGTTCTGAACAATATAAAAAATGGAGGAAAAGCTGTGTATATAACTCCATTGAGGGCTCTGGCAGAGGAAAAATATGAGGAGTTCTCAGAGTTCTGTGACTGTGTTTTATCCTCTGGAGATTATGACTCTGAAGATAGATATCTCATAAACCATGACTGCATAATCACGACGAGTGAGAAATGCGACTCACTTCTCAGACACTCAAAAAGGTTTTTTGATGATGTAACCCTTGTGGTGGCGGACGAGATTCATCTGATCAACTCAATGAGGAGGGGGCCAACACTTGAGATGACCCTTTCAAAACTGATGGATAAGCAGATACTGGCGTTATCAGCAACAATATCCAATGCGAGGGAGATAGCTGAGTGGCTTAAAGCTGATCTTGTATACTCAGAATGGAGACCTGTAAAATTAAAAATAGGTGTATGTGTGAAGGATAAGATTTACTATGATGATGGGATAAAGGAGATACCATTCAAAAAAGATGCCATAACATCCTTATGTTATGAGAGCATACGAGAGAATGGACAGGTTTTGATATTCGTCAACACAAGGAGATCAGCAGAGTCCTTAGCAAAAAAACTTGCAAAAAATGAGTTTTCCAGAATAAATGTGAAGTTTTCCAATACAAGTTTTGGAAAGCTTCTTGAAAGCTGTGCAAAAAGAGGGGTAGCTTTTCATCATGCAGGATTGGCAAGAG
Organism: Methanomicrobia archaeon; assembly: GCA_021159325.1. GTDB lineage: Archaea > Methanobacteriota_B > Thermococci > Methanofastidiosales > B48-G16 > B48-G16. The sequence continues at coordinate 11,885 of JAGGSA010000112.1, forward strand.
AGGACAGAAAAAAGGTGGAAAAGTACTTTAAAGAGAATAAACTGAAGATTCTGGTGGCAACACCGACGCTCGCTGCCGGTGTTAATCTGCCTGCCAGAAGGGTTATTATAAGAGATTACAGGAGATATACGGATCTCGGGTATAAAAAAATACCAGTTCTCGAAATAAAGCAGATGATGGGAAGGGCGGGAAGACCGCAGTATGATAGGGAAGGAGAAGCTCTTATCATTGCCAAAAATGAGGAGGAAAAGGATATGCTTTTTGAGGATTATATCAACAGAGAAACAGAGAGAATTACATCAAAGCTTGCAAATCCTACTGTGATGAGAACGCATATTCTGGCGTTGATAGCATCTAATTATGTCAGTGATGAGAAGTCCCTGAAAAATTTCCTCAGAAGAACATTTTACAGTTTCCAGTATAGTATCGATAAGATCTACGACAGAATAACAGGGATAATCGATTTCTTAGAGGAAAATGACCTTATAAAGGACTATACCGCAACTCTATTTGGTAGAAGAGTATCCTATCTCTATATAGATCCAAAAACAGCTATAATATTCAGAGATGCTTTAAAGGAGGAAATGACACCCTTTGGAATACTCCACACAATTGTATCAACTCCAGATCTGGAATCTCTTTATCTGAGAAAGGGAGAGTTTGAGGAGTATGATAGCATTGTTCTGGAAAAAGAAAGAGAGTTTCTCCTCGAAATACCTGATTACTGGTATGAGCCGGATAGATATGAGTTCTTTCTCTCAAGGGTGAAAACAGCCTCCCTGTTCCATGACTGGATAGAGGAGATGGATGAGGAGGAATTACTCAAGAAATACAACATATATCCAGGAGATTTTTACAGAATGAGGGAGACAGGAGACTGGCTTCTTTATTCCTTTGTTGAGATAGCAAAACTTTTCAATTATCCTTATAGAGATATCGAAAATGTTAGAAAAAGGCTAAGATATGGTGTAAAAGAAGAACTTCTGCCACTTGTGAGAATAAAGAATATAGGAAGAGTAAGAGCAAGGATTCTATACAACAGTGGTATTAAAGATATGGGGGACGTAGAGAATACGGATTTCGAGACATTAAAGAGGCTTCTTGGAGAGGGGATAGCAAGATCTCTGAAAGAGTATCGAACTCCACAACATTTATAAGTTACTCCATTCAATGGTATCTTATGAACAGATTCAACCTTAAAAAAATTATAAAAATATCTGCTGTGGCTGTAATACTGATATTCTTCCTTGCCTATGCTGTAAACTGCTCCATATACTACAGGAACAGGATAGAAGTCTTCGAGGTGAATGGTGTCATAGAAAACTTTGATACAGCTGAGAATTTAATGAAAATCGGGTATGATGACAGTGTTAAAGGTGTAGTTCTCAGAGTTAACAGTCCCGGTGGAGGGGTTTATGCATCAAGGGAGTTAGAGAAAGCGGTAAAAAAGGTAAAAAAGAGAAAACCTGTTGTATGCATAATTGAGGATTATGGTGCTTCTGGGGCGTATTATGTGGCCTCTGCAGCCTCCTATATATATGCGCATGAAAACTCCATGACACTTGCCATAGGGGTTCTGGCAGTATGGGTTGACTACTCCAAGTACAATGAGGATAAGGGAATAACGTACTGGGTCTGGAAATCTTCTGAGGAAAAAGACTTTGGCGCTCCATGGAGACCCCCCACAGAGGAAGAAAAAGCAATGCTCCAAACACAGATCGATCTCATATATAATGAGTTCATAGAGACTGTGGCAGAAAACAGGAACATGGATATAGAAACTGTGAAAAAAGATGCCAATGGGATGGTTTATCTTGGAAAAGATGCTGCTTTGCTGGGATATATAGACTCCATAGGAACATTTAAAGATGCCTTAGAAAAAACAGAGGAACTTTCAAAGGTGAAAAAATACATACTCGTTTATCCTGAGGATACATCATGGGATATTTTTAAAAGATCGCTGATCAGCGGATTTGACTTCTGAGGTGATACATTGCAGGAAAAAGTTGAGGATATAGAGATAGACAGAGACATGAGTACTAAGGATCTTATTGAGAGAATGTACAGGGCTGGAGGATTCACAGCAAAAAAACTGGCTTCGGGACTGGAGATACTGGAGAGAATGGAGAGAGAGGATTGTTATAACTTTCTCTCATTTCCTGCATGCATAATAGCCACAGGAATAAGAGGAGTTATAAAGGATCTTGTAAAAAATAAACTCTTTGACTGCATTATCACCACATGTGGAACTCTGGATCATGATCTTGCAAGGATATGGAAGGATTACTACCATGGGGATTTCAATTTAGATGATGTGAAGCTTCACAGGGAAGGAATAAACAGGCTGGGTAATGTTCTCGTTCCCAACGAATCCTATGGCATAGTTCTTGAGGAAAAACTTCAGAAGATATTTGAGAAGATGGAGAATAAAACTTACTCCTCAAGAGAACTTATATGGGAGATCGGAAAAAACATAGACTCAGAAGATTCCATAGTATACTGGGCATACAAAAATAAGATACCCATTTTCATTCCAGGCATCACTGATGGTGCATTTGGGTATCAGTTATGGCTCTACACCCAGGAAAATAAACTGAGAGTTGATCCCTTGAAGGATGAGACAGAGCTCTCAGATATTATATACTCCCATGAAAAAACAGGAGCTCTGATGATCGGTGGAGGGATATCAAAACATCATACGATATGGTGGAATCAGTTTAAAGGAGGACTGGATTATGCTGTGTATATCACCACAGCTCCTGAGTGGGATGGATCTCTGTCAGGAGCAAGGGTGAGAGAGGGAGTATCATGGGGTAAGATAAAGGAAGAGGCAAGATATGTCACCATAGAGGGAGATGCTACAGTAATCCTTCCCATACTGAGCCTTGCATTGTTCCAGAGTTTATGATCTTCTTATGTCAAATATCAAACCTGCTATCCCTGAAAATAACAGGATATAAGCTAAGATCTCCGGGAATACCACCTTTGGGATTCTGGATTTAGCTTTTACAGGTCTGTTCTGTAAAAACGCTGTGTATCTCTCAGTTTTTCCAACATATTTTAAGTTTCTCAGGAGTTCTGGTTTCTTGTTTCTGAGATTATCCAGAAATTTATTATCAAAGATCAAAAGTTTTGCAGCTGCGGGCGGTGTTTTTATTTCAGGCTGTACTTCATGCCACATCCCAAGGATCTGAGATCTCCCTGTGAGCGATGTTATAAGGCATCCAATGGTGGGATTCGTTATAAAAAATATCTGTTCAGGATTGGTATTTTCCTCAACAATCCTGCACAGTTCCATAGTTTCTGGAGTTATAAGACTCGGCTGTACATTTCCCTTTAAAAGTGTCATGATGGTGGGATCTTTGTTGTCAAACTCGTTACCGATGGGAGTTGTGGTGAAAACAGGATCGAAGATATTAAAACATATCATGAGAATCACTGCCACAGAAAATCCTAAGGTCATACCATATCTTTTCTGATTTCTTATAATAGCGTTTTCAATTTCTGAGAGACTTATACCCCCAAGAATAGAGATTCCAAGAGCCATATGAGCCCAAAATCTCATGGGATATTTATAGAGAATAATGATCATGGATAAGAAATACATCGCAGGCAAATAATAATGTTTCTTCTTCAAAAAGCAGTAAACAAGCCCAATAAAACCAAAGAATATGGGGATAAGATGCATTTCACTCTGAAGTATTGTTCCAAATGTAGCTGCAGAGATCTCTTTACTGTTCACCAGGACATGTATCAGCCATGGCAGAAACAGGAGATAACTGATACCGAGCGTTTTCAGAATGAGTTTTCTTTTTTCTCTGTTCAGCACTGCATATAGAATCAATCCTGCACTCACTATATGTGGCATCGAGATATGGGTGTACAGTGCCATGCTCATTAATATAACAGAGCTTAACAGTTTCCTTTTCTCCACCGCCAGGAATACAAGCGGTGTCAGAACAAGGACGAGTGAGGTGGCATTTGTCAGAGCCTGTGACCTGTAGAAGTTGAAGGGTACTGTGATAAGGAGAACGGTATAGAAAGATGTTTTTCTATCAAATACCTCCCTCACATAAAGAAACACAGATAACTGCACTAAGGGAAACATTATAAAGCTTATTATCTTCCCCACCGTTATCATGGGCAGGAATCTGTACATAAAACCCATTATAACATGAAGGAAGGGAGGATATAGATGAACTCTTCCAAGAGGTGCAAACTCCCAGAAATCATGCAGTACTATTCCTCCGGCTATACTGAATCCTTTTGTTACGCTCATATGGTAAAAGATATCCACAAAAACAGGGAAGATATTCAATCTCCAGAGAGAGAGGAGTGTGCTGACAAGAATGATCCCCATTGCCAGTCCATCATATCTGTTCAGTCTCTTCATTACAATCTCCTCAGTTCTTCAATAGCTTTTTTGATCAGTTCCAGAGCCTGTTTATAATCTCTGTTCCTATAAGCTATCTCTGCCTTTCTTGATAGATCAATCACATGAGACACATCTTTTCCTTCATATCTCTTTTCTTCCAACAATTTTTTGAATATTCTTACCTGATCTCTGTATTCTTTTTCAGATGAGCTTGTTAAAAAGTAAAATGTGCTTATTAACAGGATAAATATAAGAGTTCCTCCAATAAAGGCCAGGGACAACTTTTTTTTCGAAATTTTTTTACCACCCACAAGATGATCCATATCCTCTTTTTCCAGTATTGATTCTATCTCCTCCTTTCCTGGTTCTTTTATGCCAAGTTCTTTCAGGATATCTTCCCTCTCCATAGTTTCTATAGTTTCTTCAGTTTTATATAGTTTTCTTTTCCTTTCTTTATCTCTATCACTCCTTTCTCCTCCATTCTTCTGAAGAGTCTCCATGCTGTTGTTTTGGGTATCCCAAGGTTTTTTCTTATCTCTGAGGATAGAGAATCACCATTTCTTTCAAGAAACTCTATCACTCTTTTCTCCTCCTCTGCAAGATCTGAAAATTTTCTTTTTTTATTCCATAGAATATAAGTCCCCAGAAAGAGTAAAGCCAGAAACAGAGCAATCAGAGGAAAAATAAAATTAATCTGTTTTTTTGTTTCGGAAGTAAAGAAATAACTCAGTTTCTGGTATCCTTCGGGCATTTTAATCATGTTTCCCGATATCTCCAGGGGGACACTGCTTAAATCCACAACAGTTGCGCCTTCTGGAAATATTACTGTAAACTCTGAGGGAGAATTTACACTCAATGTCCATAAAATTCCCTCTTTACTGGTAAGATCTGGGGTATCATACTCTATATTTATCTCGGTATTCTCCTCTGTATCCACAGTTATCTCTTTTCCCGATATATCGTAATAAAGTATATTCCTGTTCCCTGTAATTAAAATATTTTCCAGATTTTCTCCAAATACAGGTACAGTAACTATGGTGTTTTCCTCCACATTCAGTATCTGAGAAACATGACAGTATCCATCTCTGTAAACAGTTATATTTATTTCCTGTGATTCTTCTCCACTCAGAACAGGTAATATTAAAAAAATTAAAAAAAATAAGATTTTAGGATTCATTCCTGATTCTCCTGAGATTCTCCTGGAATTCCTGCATTTCTTTATAAAGTTCTTTTATTCCTGAGAGAGCCTCCCTGTATTTTCCATTGTTTATCAGTGAATGTACTTTACTGAGATCAGATTCTATTTTTGATAGCTCTCTCTCAAGATCCTCTACGTTATATCCATTTTCCCTGAATCTTTCCAGTATCTGATGATATATTCCCACTCTTTTATCCGCTGTCTCAGCAAGCTTTTCAATTCTCTGCTTTATTTTTTCCTGGTATCTATTTTTCCACTGCTCTTTTATGTTTTTCAGGACATTTACAGCTGCTTTTATCTCCGATCTTGCTTTTTTCATATCCCCATCGTTCAGATATGTTTTTGCTTTTTCAAGGTGTGATTCTGCATTATCCAAGAGAGTTAAAATTTCTTCATCCTGTGTGTTTTCTTTTATTCTGGATATATACTTTTCAAGTCTCTCAATCTGTCCTTCAATTCTCTCTTTTATCTTTGTTCCAGCTTCTTCTTTTATCAATGCAGCGCATTCTCTGAATTTATGCATAGCTTCCAGACTGCTTTCTATGGATTTATCGTAATCCTCTTTATTGTAAAAGTCTTTGGCCTTATCCAGCTCTCTGCAGGCATCTTTAAATAGCTTTTCAGCTTCTTTGTTGTCTGTCTTCTCTAAAATAGAACTTAATTTGTTTTGTGCTCTTTCACACAGTTTTATCATTCTTTCTGCCTTTGCTTTCGTGCTTTTTGTTGGATTATCTTCAGCATACACAGATATTGTTGCCAGTACCATCAGGAGAATCAATCCAATGGCGATTTTTTTCATGGTTTTCACCATTTTCCTCTTCTCTTTTTTCGTTTTTAAGGGACACGGTGAAACGTTCGTTTCAGCTATAAAACTCCTGCCCGCATTTGGGACATTTTATGAGTGCACAGTGGCCCACTGATTGAGGACATCCTTTACATGAGACTATTCTTGAGTAAGTTTTACTGAATGTGAATCCACATTCAGGACATGTAACAAGATCTTTTTTCTTTTCGTTCATATATATCTTTGGTTTTTTCCACTTTTAAAGTTATTCTATCCTGTGAGAATCCCGGCATCAATATCAGTTTCTATCCTCTCTCTCACTGTCTCAAAAAATTTTTTGTGTGGAATATGAAGTTCCTGAGTCTCAATATTATAGTACTCCATAAAATCAGATCTTCTTTTTACGTTTTTTGGAGGATAATTCTTCAGAAAAAACATTTTTATATACTCTATTCCCTCCATCTCATCTATCCTGTTAATAAGTTTTGTGAAGAACGTTGAATCATAGAAAAAATGAATAACTCCGTATCTCCTCAGATTGTCCATGGATCTCCAGTATGTGATCCTCTCCATCACTCTTTTATTTTTTCCGAGATTGAACACAGCTTTCCTTGTCATATCAAACTCTTCAAACCTCAGGATGAGTATACCTCTGTGACATATCTCCTTGGGAACAGGCCGGATAATATAATATTTAGTCGCTATACCTTTTTCTATCAGTTTTCTGTAGCTTTTACTTAGTTCTATGTATGAAAATGAGTTTTTGAATTTATGATACTCGTATCTCTGGATCTCTGAGAGGGAGTCTCTTCTCACTCCCAGATGCATCAGTACCCTGAGATCACAGAAGCTCAATGGGTCTTCATAAGTTCCATACTCAAGGTTCGGTATCTCGGTATCTTCAAAAAGATTTTCAAAGTTTGGGATAAAGAGGCTATGATCCTCATCATAAGAAAACTCAGGATATCTTCGGTACCATCTGAAATTATTTCTGAAGAGAGTATACTGGATTATTATACCCTTTTCTCTCAGATATTCCAACGTATCTATAAACGTCTTTTCATCTGTAACAAAAAAAGAGGTCATGCACATGCAATACCTCATTTCCATCAATGGGTAAAATCTATAACAGTTTTTCATTAAAAACAGGATCTCTTCTATATACTCATATCTTCCCTCAAATACGATCAGAGCATATATTATCTGAAAGTTATTTTTCATGATCTTTCCATAGTCTATCTCGTAATAGGGAGATGAGATGTATCCCGCTCTTCTTAAAAGATTTCTCAGCTTTGTCAGCTTGCCCTTTCTCCTGTATCCAATGATTTTAACAAGTTCTTCATCAGAAATATAGGGATTTTTCCCTATGTTTCTGAGAAAGGCTATTTTCTGGGGTGTGAGTGTTGTTTTTATCTCCATTACTCCTATGCGATAAAGAGAAAATATAAATTTATCGATCTATAATCTTGGATTCCACCGATATTGTACTTTAATGTTTTATGAATGCTATTTTATCTTCATAATTCTCGATCATTGTCTTCAGATCCTGGAAAAATTTATCGAAGGGGTAATGGATCTCCTGTCTCCTGAGATCATAGTAATTCAATGGATGTTTTCTCATGGGAAAACCCTGAAGATAGTTTTTAACAGTATAAACTCTTTTTTCCCTGATTTCCTCAACCCTGTCTATAATCCTCATAAGATTTACAAAGAATATGGGGGATGTGACAAACTCTGCAAAGCCAAATTTTCTCTTACCGTCTATGGAGGAAACATAGGTAATTTTCGCAAATATTCTTTCGTTTCTGCCAATATTGAATATTATTTTTTTAGTTTTTTCAAAATCATCAGTCTCTATGCACAAAACAAATTTATAGCACTCATTATATGGGAATGGAAAGACATAGGGTTTTTTTTCTATAATTTTATCCTTTATAAGTTTCCTGAAGTGTTCTTTTATTTTAAAATAGGAGAAGGAGTTTCCATTCTTTTTTTCATATTCATATATTTTTCTACATTTAAAACGCCCTTTCTGTAGATTATCTATGATTCTTATGTCCATATAGGAGATTCTCCTGTCAAATTCTCCAAACTCCAGATCAGGAGTATCTGTATCTTTTAAAAGATTTTCTGTGGACAGGGAGTTATATTTTTCTTTTTTCTGTGAGAATACAGGATATCTCCAGTAATATTTTTTGCTTCTTTTATACAGAACATAGCTGTATAATATGTTTTTTTCCACAAGATAATCAAGTATCTTTTTTATTTTTTCGTTATTATCACTGTAAAAGCTCACAAGATACGAGGAAAAGCATATATCTATCAGAGAGAAGGATGCTCTGTAAGACCTGATATTCTCAAGAAGCTCCTGGATATATTCATATGATCCATCAAAAACAAGAGATGCGTAAAGTATATCAACTCTGTTTTTACATATTTTTCCATAATCCAGTTCAAAGTTGTTCTCTATGAGGTACCCCTGCTCTGTGAGCTGTCTTTTGACAATGGCAGGATATGTTTCATCAGATCCCATAACTTCCATGAGTCTTTTATTGGTGGCATAGGGATTTTTTGAGATCTCAGAAAGTAAATTTTTCCTGATCTCTGTCAGATCTCTGAGACGCATAAAAAGATTTATTTAATAATATTTATAAAATTTTTGTTTACTGTTTTTTATCTATGAATCCAGATTTTCCATGATCACTTTCAACCAGTTCATATAGGAGTTGAATGTTCCTCTGAGAGCCGATAGGTCCTCAGAGCTTATCTGCAGATAGAGAAAATCCTCCTTATTTTCGAATACAGTGGATGTTTTCCTGTAAGGTGCAGAATCTATCTCCATTTTTAAAGCTTTATAGACTATATCCTTTTTTGGAGTGTATATCCTTATTTTGATCTTTCTTTCCATTCACATCATACCTGTGGAGGCTCAGAATTTTCATTTCTGGCCCTATTAAATCATTATTTATATCCTTTCTATAAAAATTTATTGTATCGTTTTCCAGGTGTATAATGGCATAACTATCCCCATGGTATGCATTAAAAAAACAGGCTATATCTCTGATGTATTTTCCGTTTCCTGATATACACAGTTCGATATCTTCCTCCACTGGAGGTATTTTCTTTCCTCTCAGAGAAACAGATACATCGATATAACCTATCCATTCCCAGTCAAGATCCACCTTTATGAATGATAATCTTCTCGGTTCCCTCTCCACTGTTTCCACAATACATATTCTCTCCATTCCTTTTTCATAAGCCAGATCTATGAGTTCTCTGAGAGTTTTTTTTCCTCTCGGGAGATAAAATGATAGAGGAAGAACCTCTTCCAGCTCCTTACACAGATTTCTTGTTTTTGAAGATAATCTTCGTGATGTTGTTATGAGCATTTATCTTGCCTCTACCTTCTTCGGAAGAGGTGGCCTAACTTTAACAAGAACTCTTGCACCACAGAATGGGCATTTAACACTCTGTGAAAAATCGAGAGAATCTTTATCAAGGATTCTCCCACATTTTATACATTTATACACTTTCTGTCACCCTTTTTATTGTTCTTTTTACTATTTTTCCTGAATCTGTCTCGGGAAGATAAGCTCCTCCTGCAAACTTGAATCCACATTTTTTACATTCCCATATTCCTGTAGATACTCTTCTCACATTTCTTGTGTGGCATCTTGGACATTTATGCCTCTTTCTCATATTCTTTTCTATATCGTTGATCCTATCCCTGATGCCTTTTCCAGCCTTTACTCCAAATCTGTTAGCGCTACCCATGAGATCACCTTTCTATACCTTCTGCTTTCCCGTTGTCTTTAAAATAGTTTTCCTGATCTCCTTTCCGATCTTTATGGATTTTTTTATACAGTCCATGATCTCGTCCACTGTGAATTCACTGTTTCCACCCTTCTGCATGGCACATACATACCCATTATCCTCTGTTGTTACGGTCAAACGTGCATCGAGAACCCTTTCCTCGTTTAAACTCGGATCAACAACTATATTATCTCCTATCTTTGCAAAGGTACAGGAAACTGGCGTTTTTATGACAGGAAGAGGAATCATATCCTCTGTTGGGTTTCCTTCATCATCAAGCACAGGTATTTTTGTTGTATGAAGGGCTGTAACAGCGGCTATATTTGAGGCATCAAATAAATTTCCATCGCTGTCCAGAATATGGAGATCTATAAATATGACCCTCACAAGCTCTCCCTCCCTTACCACCAGGGAGGACATATCCAGAGCAGGAGCCTCTCTTATACCCCTATCCACAACTCTGGCAAGTTCTATTGAGTCCTCATCAGGAGGTCCAGATTCAAAAAAGGGACTTGCCAGAGGTACTAACTCTGCATTTGTCGTCATAACAGCCTGATCAGGCGTATCGGGATATGGCTCTCCCTTATCCACCTTTATACCTGCAAGAACCTTTGTTTCTCCAAGGCTCACAAGACATGATCCTTCAGCCTTTTTTATGAGATCAGGTTCAAGTATCAACTTTCTGTGTTCATCAAAATCTCTTCCATCCTCTCTCTCGCCCTTCTTTGCGAGATTGAGTATATAATCTTTCTCTATATTGGATATTAGATCTATCTCAGTCATTGTTATTACCTCTGTATTTTTGTTTTAAAGCTTCTTTCTGCTTTTCATAGATTATTTTGCAGCCTTTCTTTGCAAGATTCAGTGCTTCTTCAATCTCCTCCTCTGTCATAAGGCCATCCATCTGAAGAAGTGTTATTCCCCCTGTCCTGGGAACCATGGCTATTGGAAGATCACTTTCACCGAAGTTGTCCTCCTCCTTACAGAGATCGAGAACTATCTCACCCCCCACCTTGCCGGCTGCGCATGCTGGTAGAAGATCTCTCATAGGTATACCTGCATCTGCAAGGGCCACACTTGCAGCTGTGATCCCAGCGCATCTCGTCCCTGCCTCTGCTTGGACTATCTCTATATTGACATTTATAACAGATTCAGGGAAGTTTTCTGTAAGAACAACGGGTTCAAGAGCAGATCTGGTAACTTTTGATATCTCAACACTTCTCCTATCAGGTCCAGGTCTCTTCCTTTCCTCCACAGAAAAGGATGCCATATTGTATCTGCACTGCAGAATAGCTTTATCGTATCTTCTCAGGAATCTGGGGTACAGTTCTCTCGGCCCGTAGACAGCAGCATAAACTTTATTCATCCCCCATTCCACATAGGCAGATCCATCTGCCCTCTTAAGAACTCCTGCCTTTATTTTAATTTCTCTCAATTCATCTTTTTTTCTACCATCTATTCTTATTCCATCTTTAATTAACTCCATACTATATCACCTTCTCTTCAAGAAGCCTCATTATCTTATCTGTCAATCCGGAAAGATGGCTCTCGGAGTTTATGATCTCTATAGCCTTAATGGCCAGATCCTCTTTTTCACTTTTCCCTTTTATCCATATAGTCCCATTCTGTCCAACATATATCCTGCACTCTGTATATTTTTTGATAAGGGATATCATGGAACCTTTTTTTCCTATCACCCTCGGAATTTTTGTGGATGGGATTGTGATTATTCTCCCTTCACGGAGTTTTCCATATGGTGGCTTTGCATACAGAACTACAGAATCAGAGACGCTCATTACCTTTGCGTATACGATATCACCAACTGAAAACAATCTGTTTATCTCTGCATTTCTATTCATGCTTGCATCTCTCACATCCAGAATACCTTTATATGGTGAGTTTATATCCACGATCGCTTTTTTCAATGCAAGCTCTTCCACCATTCCTATTACAGAGTCTCCAATACGGGGTACGTACTTTCCCTTTAAGGGAACTATTTTTATGGATTTTTTTTCGGGATCTGTATATACGATACCAACAACAGTGGAGTATATATTTTTACCTTCTTTCTCAGCCCCTGAGTAAACTCGAAAATTTCCCGTTGCAACAAGTTCTCCGGGCACCACTATCTTTCTATCTTTTACGTATATCATGAATTATCACTTCCGCTCCACAAGTTTTGTTTCAGCCTCTCCTTTTGTCAGAGAGTTGAGATCCTCATAAAATGCATCCTGCAATCCAGCAGGAAGGGAAACAAGGAGATAGAGAGTACCGCTCTTTTTCCATTCCTCCTTCAATACTGTGTATCTGTGTTTAAGGGATCCATATGCCTTTGAGGAATATTCAGGAGGAATTTTAACAGCTATTTCTCTTGTTTCAAACTTTATAGGAAGAATAGGTCTTATCTTCTTCAGAATACCTTCAATCTGTTCCTGAGCTCCCTTTGATGGATCTATATGAACTCTGGCCTTTTCAAGTGCGTCTTCTATTCTCTTCGGAGGGTGAGGATACCCTGTTCTCGGGTCTATCCCTCTCGAAAGGAGTGTTATTATGGCTCTTTTCTTTTCTTCCAGCATCTTTTTTCTCTGTTCTGCCGTATACAGAAACTCTCCCTTTTTCAAAATGATCTTTGATATCTCCAGAACATCCGTAGTATTGAATACCTTTTTTAACGTTTCTTCAGAGGCCTTTTCTCCTTTTCGTGCATCTTTGAATATATAGTTGGTAACTAAAAAATCATCAGAAGCCTCTCCTTCCCTGAACTTCAATGCCTTCTCAGGGTCTATCAGTATCTCAAATCTTTCTCCCTGTGTTTTCAATCTTGCAACAGTTGCTTCATCTAAGGTAACCATTTATTTCACCTGTGATATATACTCCCTCACCTTCTCATCTTCAACCTTTCTGAACTTTTTTGTCTCT